>QEVD01000125.1 GCA_003576975.1 Candidatus Zhuqueibacterota bacterium | reverse complement strand
GATTTCCACCCGCGCGTTTGAAGCCTTATTGCGTAGCTGCCGGCCAACCGTTGATGAACTCAAGGCAACGTATTTCGAAGTGCTCACTGCGATTGCATTCAAATATTTTGCCGAACAACAGGTTGATCTTGCTGTGATCGAAACCGGATTAGGCGGCCGGCTTGATTCCACCAACATCATCACGCCCGAGTTGAGCATCATCACTTCGATTGGGCTGGAGCATCAGGATTATCTCGGCAAAAATCTTGCAGAAATTGCCGGAGAGAAAGCGGGCATTATCAAACGGCATCGGCCTTGCATAAGCGGCGTGCGGCAACCGCAAGCCGCAGCCGTGCTTGCTGCAGCCTGCAACAAGCAGCGGGCGCGTTTGATTGAAACGCATAAATTCATGAGAATTAGCTCAACGCGCTACACTCAGGCAGGTTCGGAATTTCATGTCAAATCTGAGCGGCTGGGGTTCGACTATGCCAAGGTGCGAACGAATTTACTCGGGTCTCATCAAGTCAAAAACGCGGCGCTGGCAATTGCGGCTGCCCGGCTCTTGCATAACGCTGGTTTTAATCTCAACGAGCGGGCCGTGCGAGAGGGTTTGGCGCAAACACATTGGCCGGCGCGCATGCAACTGGTCCACGGCGATCCCGAACTTCTGCTCGATGCCGCGCACAATGCCGACGGCATGCGCGTGTTGACGCAAACACTGGCCCGGCTCTTTCCGGGGCGCCGGGTGAAAATTGTTTTGTCATTAATGAATGACAAGGCCGTTGCGCCGGTTTTGCGCCCCTGGCAAAAATTGCCTGCAGAGTTTTTCTTTACCGCTGCAGCCACCGCGCGCGCGCGCGCGGCAAGCGATTTGATGCAGCAGGCGCGCGCCATGAGTTTGCGCGGCCGCGCTTACGATGCTGCCGGACAGGCTTTTGCGGCGGCGCGGGAGAGTTGCCGCAAAAATGATTTGCTGTGCGTTGCCGGCTCACACTATCTGATTGGCGAATTGATGCAGCAGGGCCTTTTACCTTATTCCTATTGAAGATTTGACTTTTTCATGAAATAGCCTTATTTTGCCGCCGGTTTTTGTCGAACAAAGTTTACACACACAAAAGCCAAGCGCCGCTGCTTTTCACCCCTCTGCACACCAACCTCGGGCAGCGCGGCGCCAAAATTCCGGGCGCTAGGAATGCGCCCCGTGCAACACCTCATCATCTAGGACGGAGTCTCGACCTTGAGTCATCGCGACGCTCTTCAATCCAACAAAATCTTTTGGGATAGGTTCGATATGCACCCCGATACCCGTATGGGTCCGGTTCACCTAACCGTGTCGGACCTCAAGCAATCCATGAGTTTTTATGGCGGCATGCTCGGCCTGAAAACATTGCACAGCCAGCGTGGCACCACCTGGCTCTCTGCCGATGGCTCTCGCCCGTTGCTCGCGCTTACGCTGCTGCCGGGCGCGAAACCCAAGCCGCTCAACACCTCCGGGCTTTATCATTTTGCGATCTTGGTGCCCGGCCGTTATGATCTGGCATGCGCGCTGCACCATTTGCTCGACATGCGTTATCCGCTGCAGGGCGCTTCGGATCACCTGGTCAGTGAGGCGATTTACCTTGCGGATCCCGACGGCAATGGCATTGAAATTTATTCCGACCGGCCGCGCAGCGACTGGCAGTGGCACGAAGGCCAACTGCACATGACGACCGAAGCGCTGGATTTGGATTTATTATTGGCAGAGTTGGGGCGCGGCAAAATCACGTGGGAGGGGTTGCCACCCAACACGCGCATCGGGCATGTGCATTTGCATGTCGGCAATCTGGAAGCGGCCGAACATTTCTATCGCGAAGTTTTGGGGTTTGATTTGACGACGCGCTATGGCTCGGAGGCGATTTTTCTTTCCGCCGGCCATTATCACCATCATCTCGGCCTGAACACCTGGGCGGGGCGGGGCGCTGGCCCCGCGCCCTCGGATGCTCGCGGCCTGCGCTATCTCACCATTTGCGTGCCCAATGAAACCGAGCTGGCCATGCTTGCCAGCCGTTTGCAAGATAACGACTGGAACTTTCAACAGCGTACCGGCATGTTGAGCTTGCGCGATCCGTTCAACAACGGTATCCTGATCGTGGTGGGCGAAGCGACGCTCGGCCGCAACGGCAGCACGAATTGGTAGATTTTGAAAGCGTGCATGCGCAGACATGAAGCGCGACGCGTATGACACTGCTCAGTACTGCAACGTTAAGTCGATGCAAACACCGAGTTATGTCATCCGGACAGGGACAAAAGCAGGGGTAAATCTCGAACTTAACGTTGTCATGGTAGTGTTAATCATTGCAAAAAATCAAAACGCCGTTTGTCCCTCCGGAGAACAAACGGCGTTTGTATTTTTGGAAATAAAAAATCGAGTTGTTACCGCATTCTGCTTATTCGTAACTCAGCGCTTTCACCGGATCGAGTTTTGATGCCACCATCGCCGGCCACATGCCGAAGGTCAGTCCGACCATCGTGCAAAACGCCAGACCGCCGAACGCCCATTCCAGCGGCACGGACACGGCGAAACCGGTGAGAATCGAAACGATGTTGCCCAGGCCAAAACCCACCATCACGCCGATGATGCCGCCGACATTGCACAGCACGATGGCCTCGATGAGAAACTGCGTGAGAATGCTCCGCCGTTTCGCGCCCAGCGATTTGCGGATGCCGATTTCCTTCGTGCGCTCGGTTACGGAAACCAGCATGATGTTCATAATGCCAATGCCGGCAACCACCAGCGCCACAATTCCCACCACAAACGCCCCCAGCTTTACTCCCGCCGTGGCTTGATTAAACGACTTGATCTGGCTGTCATTGGTGAAAATGGTAAAATCATCATCTTCACGCGGCGGAACTTTACGCTCGGCGCGCAACACCATCCGGGTTTCCTCGATGGCATCGTAAATCAACTCCGGGCGCGTGGCGCGCACCGTGACATTGACCGAACGCTCCCGGCCGCCGTTGTCGCGCATGCCATAAACTTCTTGAAACGTGGTGATCGGGATGAGGCAGTAGTTGTCATAATTGCCGCCCATCGACGAGGATTTCTCTTCAAGCACGCCAATGACGCGATATTTCCGATCATCGAGCTTGATGGTTTTTTCAAGAGGATCAGAGAACGGAAACAAACGGTCGGCAATGGCCGGGCCGATGACGACGACGTAATTGTTAATCTTGAGATCCTGATTGGAGAGATTGCGCCCCAACCGCACAAAATGCGTGTTGTTGGCGGAATACTCCGGCGTAGCGCCGCAAATGGTCAAATTCTGATTGGTTGCTTCGTTGCGGTATTTCGCGATGTGCCCAAAACTCCACAATTCCGCGCCGACGAGATCCACGGTTTCGACATGCTCGCGAATGGCATCGGCATTCGCCACCGTCACCGGCTTGCGTTGCTGAATCTTGCGCCAATCAATGTCGTGGTTGAAGCCGCGCGCCGGCCATTTTTGCACCTGAAACGTGGTTGCCCCCAGCACGCTCATCTCCTGTTCCATGGTTTTTTGGATCACCGAGATGCCCGTCATCACGGCGATGATGGAAGCGACGCCCGCGATGATGCCGACCAGCGTCAGAAACGAACGCAGCTTTTGTGACCGGATCGCGCCCAGCGCCATTCGCAATGCTTCGAGTGTGTTCATTTATTCATACCTCAGTGCTTCGATGGGATCCAATTTCGCGGCCTTGATCGCCGGCACGATGCCGGAAAATATCCCGACCAAAACCGACACCAGCAAGGCAACCACGACAATGGGAATGGAAACGCTGGCCGGCATGAGCAGGGAATTGATCAGCGCCGTCACGCCCAGAGCCAGCAGCAAACCGACTGCGCCGCCGATCAGGCAAATGGTGGAAGACTCAAACAGGAATTGCGTGATGATCGTCCGCCGTTTCGCGCCAATCGCCTTGCGAATGCCGATTTCACGCGTCCGCTCCGTAACCGAAACGAACATGATATTCATCACGCCGATACCGCCGACGAACAGCGAAACGCCGGTAATGACCAGGCCGATCAAGACGATCACGCCCATGACATTGTTGTACGCCGCCATCAGCGAATCCATTTTGTTGATGGAAAAATCGTCTTTTTCGACCGGGTGCAGCTTTCTGATTTTGCGCATCTCGCCGATAAGCGCATACTCAAAATCTTCCATTTCCTCGTGGCTGGGCGCCTTGACGGCAATGTTGAAGCCGCGGTCATTGCTGCTGCCGAACGAGCGCAAAAACGAAGTGATGGGAACATAAATCTGGCTGTCGAAATTCGGGCCGCCAAAAAATCCCGCGCTGCCCTGCTTTTCCATGATGCCCACGACGATATAAATATCCCGGCCGATGTGTATTTTTTTGTTGATCGGATCGACGTTCTCAAACAATTGCGCTTTGATTTCGCTTCCAATGACGCACACATTCCGTTTGTATTGCACATCGAGTTCCGTCATAAACCGACCGAATTCCGGCAGCGAGCTGGAGACCATGATGTGCTTGTCTGTCGTGCCGACAATGTTGATGTCGTTGAGAATTTTGGATTCGTATTTGATGCTTTTGCGCGTGCCAGTGGTGGGATTGACGGCGGCGGCCTCGCGCAATCGCCGTTCCAATTGATGCGCATTACGCAATTCAAGATTTTTGCGATTGCGGTATTCGAACCAGTTGCCAGTCATGACCCAGGGCATGCGCGAGACGTACATCACGTCCGAGCCGATGGCCGAAATGCTTTCCTTGAAGGAATTTTCCAGGCCGTTGGCAGCCGTCATGGTGGTCACCACCGCAACAATGCCGATGATGATGCCCAGGGTCGTCAGCAAGCCGCGTGATTTGTTGGCGCGAATGGCGGCAAAAGCGATTTGCAACGACTCATTCAGCTCGTTCAAGTATTTCATGTTTGATTCTTCTTTTCCGCGTTCTTGACCATGACCTTTATGCCGTGCTGCAAGTCCTTGCTGATCGCGCGATAACTCCCGGTGACGATTTCATCGCCTTCCGCCAGCCCGGTTAAAATTTCAATGTGCGTATTGCTCTGAATGCCGGTTTTCACCTGCCGCGCTTCCACCGCGCCGTCTTTCACGACGAAAACGATTTCCACAAACCCGTCTTTATCCGGCGTAAATTGCGGCTCCGAGGATTCGTTTGCAATGGCTTCTCCGCTTTTGCCCTCGGCGGGTTTCTTTTGCAATTGATCCATCGTGCGCACGGTCACGCATTGAATCGGAACGGCCAGCGTGCTGTCGCGCGTTTCGGTAACAATGTCGCTGCTCGCCGTCATGCCCGGCCGGAGATCGGCGGTCGAGCGCTGCTGCGTGATCTCGAGGTTTTGGGCAACGCCGTTCGCCGCCTGTCCCAGCGTCGTGCCGGTGATCGCCACTTTCACTTCGAATTCGGTTTGTTGATCCGCGGTGCCCGAGCCTGTGACTTTGGCGGTGTTGGCTATCTCAGAAACATAACCCCGGAAAATGGTGTTGGGCAAAGCATCGACTTCGATATTCGCTGTATCACCCAGCGAAATCGCAACCACGTCATTTTCGTCAACCTCGACCAGCGCTTCCATGCCCACGAGATCGGAGACCACCAAAATGACGTCTTCCTGAAATTGCGATCCCAAAGCGATCTCGCCGACTTCCTTGTTCAACTGGCTGATGGTGCCGGCCATGGGCGCGTAGATTCTGGTTTTGGAAAGATCGTCGTTGGCCTGCTTGAGCAGGGCGCGGCTTTGTTCGACGCTGCTGCTCGCCGATTCGAAACGCGCCTTTTCAACCTGATAGGTTGCCGCGGCGGCATCATAAGCGGCGGAGGATTCAAGCTGTTTCTCGTGAAGTTCCTTGGTGCGTTGATAATCCTTCTCCGCTTTGAGCATGCTTTCCCGCGCCAGCTTTGCGTCGGACTCTGCCGAGCGCAAACTGGCTTCGGCGCGCTCGACGGCGGCGATGTAGCGTTCGCGGTCAAGCTCGAGCAGGAAGTCGCCCTTTTCCACCCAGGCGCCTTCACTCACCGCCAGCTTGGTGATTTTCGCGCTGACGTCGGCGCTGATTTTGACCTGGATGTGAGGCTGAACCTTACCGGTCGCCGTCACCGTCTCCACCACCCGTTGGCGTTTGACCGGCGCGGTTTGCACCTCGATTTCTTGCTTGCCGTTCTTTTTCATCACGGCAGTTCCCACCAAGGCGGCAACTGCGACAACCAGTCCGGAACCGATCAATAGCTTTTTCTTTTTTGACATTTTCTCCGCTCTCCGCTGAAGGTTGGTTTGATATTCGAAAACTGACTGAAGCGCGAATGTGAGGTGACAGACGCGATTCCTGCCTCTGCTATCGCGAGATTATATCATTTTGAAAGATTTTGTGGCAATCCTGCACTGTAACGCGTTTCACAAAATTCTTCTCATAAGGTAGGCATACGCCTGCACAAGACGGCAAATAAACAGAAATGTTTCATGATAAATAACGAGATGCAGACATTCGCTGTTTTGTAACCGCAAATCTCTGCCCGAGCACTGATATTTTTGCAAGAATTGGAATCACGAATAGGAAATGAATCATTCTTCGGACGGCTTAGGAAAGCGAGAGGAGAAAAACATTTTTCTCAAGCCAACAACTCGAAGAGTCATGTGATACATTTTAGAATTGAAACGTTGCACCAAAAATCTGTGCCCCCAGTTTTAGAAAACGCCTGGAGCATGGTGTTTTTGCACCGCGTTGTACGGCGCCGTGCTTTTTCACTGTACCTGCCAGAACATTCTCGCGCTGTGCAATTTTGGTTTTTTGCTTTAAGTTAATGATTTTATTCGTGACTTGGCGTTGGCATAACCGTTGCTTAAAACGGGTTGTGTACGCAACGAGATTGCGCGAGCATCACAAACAAACGCTTCGAAGCTTGTGTTAAAAATGATCTCTCACCCAACTCGTGAACCGTCAAACAACATTATCTGAACCCTAATTTTCAGGAGAACCCATGAAGTCAAAGAGATTTGCACATCTGCTATTGCCGGCGCTGGCTGCTCTGGCGTTGGTTGCCTGCCAGAATGATGATCCGGTGTCCTCGAATGATAGCCTCAACGCCACCGAAGATGCCGCGGAATCAATCGCCAGCGCGGTTGGCGCAGACAATGGCGGCGCGACCGATCAACTGAGTGATGTCATCGAACTGGCCGGCGCCAGCGGCCTGCAAAAGCCCGCGGAAGTTTTGCTCGGCAAATACAGCGAGCCGAACACGATTGCCAGCATCGACACAAGCTATGATCCCGCCACCGGCACGTGGACGCTGAGGCTGGAACGCGAACGCGGCAACCCCAACGGCATTCCCTACGCAGAGATCAGCCGCACGTATACCTATCAATTCTTGAATAAGAACGGCCAGCCGCAAAAGTATTGGAAGGTCGGCGCAGACACGGCCTACACTATCAAGTTCAATATCGTCGAAGGCACAGGCACACATCGCACGCGGCGCTTGTCGCAGCAATTGACCGGATTGAGCGGCAGCTTTACCGCGACCGGCGTGAATACCCGCCTTGTGACCATCAATGGCACGTATTTTCGCTCGGCGGTTGACACCGTCACGACGCGCAATGCCGTGCGCACACTCGATCATGCTTTGAATTTGACTTTTACCAATGTGCAAGGCCCGCGCGGAAGCCGGCTCGAACTCTCGCGCAAAATCAGCGGCACTGTGAGCGGCACGTACACGGCGAAGGTGACATTCCAGCGCGGCGAATCTTACGGCGAGACTACGATCAACCGCAGTTTCACCATCAATCTTGGCGGCGGGAATGCGACCCTCAATATTTCCGGAAAGAATTTTGAAGCAGACTTGACCAGCGGCGAGTTGAAGTAGTTTGCCAGGATGACCGCGCCTGAAGCGCGTTTAACGAGTGAACCTTCCTCCCATAAATCCGGGGTTGCACGCGAGTGTGACTCCGGATTTTTGTTTGATGTCGTCTTGCCTATCTCAAAAAAAGTGCTAAGTTATCCTGCACCGCCGAGCGCGGCAATCAACAAACGCAATTCCACATTTCATTAATTTACGAGGAGAAGGTTTATGCGGAAAACACTGGCTCTGGTTTTGTTGGCGCTTGTTTGCAGCGGCTGTTATACCATGAAGGCCGTTGCACCGGTAGGCACGCCAATGACGGCGTTGGCTGAAACCGATAACGCCGCCTTCAAAAAGAATGTGCGCGTCTGGTACGCCCTCTGGGGCTGGGTACCGATTTCCAACAACTCCGCGGCGCAAACGATTCAGGAGAATAACTTGAAAAACGTGCGCATCACCACCAAGCACCGGTTTATTGACGGCCTGATCGGCGCCTTCACCGGCATTGTGAGCATTGTGCCGGCAACAATGGTTATTGAAGGAAACCAGTGAGAGCAAATGGCAAGGGGCAGAGGGCAATTCTCAAGAGACATACTTTTTGCCCTCTTCCCCTTCGTCTTTAGCCAACCGTGAGGACTTGGTCGACCACGCCCTTCACTGAAAACAGCGCGGCGTGATCAAAACGAAAAGTTTTGTGGCGGTAATCGCCGTTGGGCAATTGGACGTAATGCTGTTGATAAAAATCGCGCCGGGTGCTGAGATCGTGCAGCGCCGCTGCCAGGGCATCGACGTCGTCCTTGGTGTTGTACACGCCAAAGCTGGCGCGCACCATGCCTTTGTGCAGATCCGCCAAATACTGCAATTCTTCGTCGGAAAGTTCGAGCGCTTCTTCCGCCAGGCTCTGCGTCACCATCTCGCGCACGTAAGGATGCGCGCAGAAGCATTCGTTGCGCACGGAAATGTTGAAATAATCATTCAACACCGCCGCGGTAAACGCGTGATGCAACCGCTTAATGTTGAATGAAATCGCGCCGGTGCGCTGGCAGTGCGCAACATCGGTTTCGCCGTAGATCAGAATATCCGGCACACTGCTCAGTTTTTTCAGCGCATAATTGATCAACTCCGTTTCTTCTTCGGCAATATAATCCATTCCCACTTTCTGCAAGGCATACAGCGCCGCGGCCAGGCCGATGGCGCCGTTGATGTTGGGTGTGCCCGCTTCCTCGCGATGCGGAAAATGCGGGGTTACGGTGTAGCGATTCACATAAACCGTATCGACCATGCCGCCGCCCACTTCATCCGGTTCAAGATTGCTAAAAATTTCTTTACGCGCGACCACCACGCCGGGCGAGCCGGGCGCGTAAATTTTGTGGCCGGAGAAAACCAGCACATCGAGATCGCGCCATGCATTCGCATGCCCGGTCATCTGAATCGGCACATGCGCCGCCATTTGTGCGGCATCCACGACGATCAATGCGCCGAAGCGGTGCGCCAACTCCGCCGCCTCGTGAATCGGATTGATGATGCCGGTGACGTTCGACACGCCGGTCAGCGCAATGTAATTCACCCGGCCTTTGTATTCGTGCAGTGCTTCTTCGATGCGCTTGAGGTCGATGCAGCCCAGGCTGTGCGCCGCCATGCGCGCCGGCACGTGCACGACTTCGCGAAAGTGCTTGCGGTGCGGCAGATCATTGGAATGATGTTCCATAATGGAAGTGATGACGACATCGCGTTCCGGCCGTTTGGCGTGCAGCGTGCGCGCCACGCGATTGATGCCGCCGGTGGTTCCGCTGCCCACAAAAAATGCGGTATAGGTTCCGGCATCAGCATGCACGAAGTCCAGCGCCATTTGATGCGCCCATTCGTACTCGTGCGTGGAAAGCTTTGCGCCAAAATGCAGCACGCTATGCGTGTTGGAATAAAAAGGCTGGAATTTGTCCAACACGTCTTGCACGACTTGCAGGCGCAGCGTGCTCGCCGTGCTGTCGAGGTAAATCCGCCGGGTCGTTTCGCCGGTTGCCAGTTTGTAATGCACCTCCAGACCGACAACGCCGGAACGCAATTTTTCAAACAACTCTGCGCGCGTTTGCGCCTGATTCAAGTTGGCCATGTCACCGCTCCCGTTGAGTTTCGCGTCTTGCCGGAGTGAATTTTTTAGGCGGGAATTTAAACAAGGAAACGGTTCGGCGCAAATGATTCTCTTGCCTCCCGGCTTGCATCTTTAAGCTCATCTTTGTATTTTGCCCCAATTTTCAATGTATCTGCCCTCTCACGTCAATTTTGAAGAAAGCCACGATCATGAATCACGATTCCCCCCTCGATCTGCTCTGCATCAACGCCATTCGCACGCTGGCGATTGACGGCGTGCAACATGCCAATTCCGGCCATCCGGGTTTGCCCATGGGCGCAGCCGCGATGGCGTATGTTTTGTGGGATAGATTTCTCCAACATAATCCCGCCAATCCCAAATGGCCGGATCGCGATCGTTTCATTCTCTCTGCCGGACATGGTTCGATGCTGCTCTACAGCCTCTTGCATCTCACCGGTTATGATCTCCCGCTCGACGAATTGAAAAAATTCCGCCAGCTCGGCAGCAAAACCCCCGGCCATCCCGAGCATGGCTTGACGCCCGGTGTTGAAACGACGACCGGGCCTCTCGGCCAGGGCTTTGGCAATGGCGTGGGCATGGCGCTTGCCGAGGCGCATCTCGCGGCCGTGTTCAATCGCCCCGGACATGAAATCGTGAATCATTACACCTACGCCATTGTCAGCGACGGCGATTTGATGGAAGGCGTAGCCGCTGAGGCGGCCTCGCTAGCCGGACATTTGAAATTGGGCAAGCTGATCTATCTTTACGACGACAATCACATTTCCATTGAAGGCAGCACAGACATCACGTTCACCGAAGATCGCGCCAAGCGCTTCGAAGCTTATGGCTGGCATGTGCAGCGGGTGGAAGACGGCAATGATTTGCAAGCACTCGCGCAAGCACTCGCAGCCGCGCGCGCGCATACCGAACATCCGTCGATTATCGTCGTGCGCACGCAAATCGGGTTCGGCAGTCCGAACAAACAAGGCACTGCCGGCGTGCACGGCGAGCCGCTCGGCAAGGATGAAGTCGTGCTGACCAAGCGTGCTTACGGCTGGCCGGAGAATGAATCTTTTTATTTGCCCGAGACTGCGCTGCAGAATTTTCGCAAAGCGCTGGCGCGCGGCAAAGAGGCGGAGCAAGTCTGGCAGGTAAAATTTTCCGCTTATGAAAAAGCCCATCCGGAATTGGCCGCGCAATTCCAGCGCGTCATGGCCGGCGAATTGCCCGCAGATTGGGATAAAGACATTCCGGTTTTTCCGGCGGACGCCAAAGGCACGGCCACGCGCGTGGCCGGCGGCAAAGTGTTGAATGCGATTGCCAGCCGCATGCCGGAATTGATCGGTGGCTCTGCCGATCTTGCGCCCAGCACGAAAACCTTGATCACGAAAGAGAAGGATTTCTCCCCGCAAGACCGGCTCAGCCGCAATTTGCGTTTTGGTGTGCGCGAGCATGGCATGGGCAGTGTGTGCAACGGCATCGCGCTGCACGGCGGCTTGCGGCCGTACGGCGCGACGTTTCTGGTTTTTTCCGATTACATGCGTCCTGCGATCCGGCTCGCGGCGATCACCGAGCTGCCGGTGATCTACGTGTTCACGCATGACAGCATCGGCCTGGGCGAAGACGGACCGACGCATCAACCAATTGAGCATTATGCTGCACTACGCGCGATTCCGCATCTCATCTTCATTCGCCCGTGCGATGCCAATGAAACCGCGGAAGCTTGGCGCTTTGCCATCAAACATCAACACGGCCCGGTGGCGCTTGCACTTACTCGCCAGGATTTGCCCGTGCTGGATCGCTCGCGCTGTTCCTCGGCTTCCGGTTTGCACAACGGCGCTTATATTTTGTGGGAATCGAAAGTCGCCGAGCCGCAGATTATTTTGATCGC
>QEVD01000124.1 GCA_003576975.1 Candidatus Zhuqueibacterota bacterium | reverse complement strand
GCAGAATGCGGATTTCGATAGAATACAGAAGGATTTTTCAGCAATCCGGAATCCCCAATCTGCAATCATCAAAATCTCTGACACCGGGCCGGGTATTCCTTACGAGCAGCTTGAAAGAATTTTCGATCGCTTCTTTCAAGTCGATGCCTCGCATACGCGCGAGCACGAGGGCACGGGCATCGGTAAAGCGAAGTCGGGCGAGGGACGACGTTCATTGTGCGCCTGCCGCTGGGGAACGCGCATTTGAAAGATGCAGAAATTGCTAACGAGCAATCTGCGAGGTTCGAAGATCGAGGATTGTGGATCGAGGATCGAGAATCCAGCATCCAGAATCAAGCATCGAGCAACCAACATCAAGCGACCAGCAACGAGCAACCAGAACCCAGCGACGAACCGATTCTCCTCGTCGTCGAAGACAACGCCGATGTGCGCACGTACATTCGGCAATATCTCGAACCCGCGTTCAAAGTCATTGAAGCCGTGGATGGCGTTGAAGGCGTGCAAAAAGCTTTGGAGGCCATTCCCGATTTGATCATCACCGACGTGATGATGCCCAAACGCGACTTTGAAAACCGACGAGAAGACCAGCCATGTGCCCATCATCATGCTCACGGCCAAAGCGGACAGCGAGAGTAAAGTACACGGCCTCGAAACCGGCGCAGATGACTATCTGATAAAACCTTTTGATTCCAAAGAGCTGCTCGCGCGGGTGCATAATCTCATTAAACAGCGTCAGCAATTGCGCGAGCGCTTCAGCCGTGAAATCGTTTTGAAGCCGCAGGACATTGCCATCACGCCGAGAGATGAAGTCTTTCTCAACAAAGTGAAGGCCGTGGTGGAAGAATATTTAAGCGATGAGAACTTTGAGGTGGAAACGTTGAGCCGCAAAGTGGGCATGAGCCATTCGCAGATTCATCGTAAACTGAAGGCACTGACGAATCAATCCGCGAGCCAGTTCATACGCTCGATGCGCTTGGCGCGCGCGGTGGAACTGCTCAAACAAGACGCGGGCACAGTGGCGGAGATCGCGTATCAGGTGGGTTTCGGCAGCCAGGCTTATTTTACGAAATGCTTTCACGAGCAGTTCGGGTGCAGCCCGAAGGAGTATGTAAAAAAAACTTTTTAGCGCCCGCTACACAACACACAAAAAAAAAGCACGGCTCTTAAAAAAGAGCGCAAACAAAAACATTGCAAGGGTACCGGTAGCGCTAAAAAAACGTTGAAACACTGGGCTTTTTGTTTTTATATTATTCACAACCAAATGGAGGCATTACTATGTCGATTGCGTTGACCTTTGAAGAACTCGAACAACATGTGGCTCAACTTCCGCCCGACCAGCAGCTTCGGCTCGTGGCGCATATTTCCGCAAAGTTGAGCGATTTTTCGTTCAATATGACGCCGCTTTCCCAAAACCAAGAACAGAAAAAAAAGCAGGCGAGGCCCGTCCGCATCGATGCGTGGCTGGCAGAGTGTGATCGCGTGGCAGATTTATGGCAGGGACCGTTCGATTCGGCTGCGGACTTGCGCCGCATTCGCGACGAGGAGTAAACCATGCCTGAACGCTGTGTTGATGCGAGTATTGCCATCAAATGGTTCATCAAGGGCGAAAGCTTTCGGCACAAGGCCGTTAAGTTCTTGCGTGATTCGCAAGCGGCCGGTATCGAATTGATCGCGCCTGCCTTGTTCGAAATGGAAACAGACAGTGTCATTCAAACCCGGCTCGTTGAAGGCAAAGTCACGCCGCAAATTGCGGATCAAACATTGGCTCTGCTAGATAACGCGCCGATTATGATTGCAAACCATCCTCGACTCCGCCTGAGGGCGCGTGAGATCGCGCGCCAATTCCAGCAACGCAAAGTTTATGACTCTACCTATGCGGCGCTCGCCGAGTTGCGGGGATGCGAATTTTGGACGGCGGACAAAGTTTTTTATGACGCGGTCAAAGCGGCATTGCCGTTTGTCAAATATTTGCCCGATTATCACTAGAAAATCGGCCCGCCTGCTCTTCTTTCTATCGCTAAAAACTTCCCCGGCCAGTCTCCTGCCACAAGCTCCGGCAACCAAAATAGCAAGTTACCCTTTCGTGCAATATAAGTTAAAAGCTTTGCAATATGCGTGAAAGATTTCTCCTCTGCATTTTAATAACTTGGTGAAAAGTTTCCCTCACCAAATTATCAAAAAGGAGAAATCGCCATGAAGTCCTACCGCATGTACCTCATGTGTATGCCTGTACTCCTCAGCTTGGGGACAACGGCATTCGCGCAGATTTTTACCCGCATCGACACCAGTATCATCACTCGCGACGGCGGCGCTTCCAGTGGCGCGAGTTGGGGTGACTACGACAATGACGGCGACGACGATCTTTTTATCACGAACGGCGTAATACCGGGGAATCATAGGAATTTTCTTTATCGCAACGAAGGTGCAGGCCGTTTCATCAAAATCACGACCGGAGATATGGTTACGGAAACCTCATCTAGCGGAGGCATGGGCGCTTGCTGGGGCGACTACGACAATGACGGGCTTCTCGATCTTTTCGCGCCGAGCACATTAACGAACAAT
Source organism: Candidatus Zhuqueibacterota bacterium (assembly GCA_003576975.1). Taxonomy (GTDB): domain Bacteria; phylum Zhuqueibacterota; class Zhuqueibacteria; order Zhuqueibacterales; family Zhuqueibacteraceae; genus Coneutiohabitans. The sequence goes on along the minus strand of QEVD01000124.1, from coordinate 16,445 downwards.
CGTCTTTATCATAACGAAGGCAACGGCGTTTTTGGCAAAGTTACCACTGGCGTCGTTGTCAGCAGCGCTCTTAATTCAGGTGGCGGCAGTTGGGTGGATTATGATCAGGACGGCGATTTGGATTTATTCGTGGTCAATGGCTCTCCTGCTCGCCCGCCAGCTAGCGTTCCGAATACTCTGTACCGCAATGACGGCAACGGCGTATATAGCAAAATCATACAGGGGCTGATCGTCACAGAAGCGCTTCTTTCAGTATGCGGCAGTTGGGCGGATTACGACAACGACGGCGACATGGATTTGTTTGTGATCAACGCCATCGGTAATCGCAACGGCATCAGCAATCGGCTTTATTTCAATAACGGCAACGGCGCGTTGGGTCTGGTGCAATCGAGTGAGGTTATGAACGATCTGCGCGATAGTTGGAGCGCGAGTTGGGGCGATTATGATAACGACGGCCATTTGGATTTGTTTGTCGGAACGTATCTCGGCCCGAATTTGCTGTATCACAATCGCGGCAACGGCACGTTCGAACGTGTAAATTCCGGCAGTGTCGTTACTGCCAGCGGGGCCCATTTCGGCAGCAGTTGGGGTGATTTCGATAACGACGGGGATTTGGATTTGGTGGTAACCACTGATTCCCAGAACGGCAATCTTCTGTATAACAATGACGGCCAGGGCAATTTCACTCGCGTCACCGGCCAGGCATTCTCCAATAATCGCGCGCAAGCATGCGCCACGAGTGATTATGACAATGACGGCGACTTGGATATTGTGACGGTGAGCGGAGGAAATTTTGGTCCGGTGGAAAATTATCTTTACGCTAACGACGGTAATAGCAATAGCTGGATCAACATCAAATGCGTTGGCACGGTTTCCAATCGCACGGCAATCGGCACGCGCATTCGTGCCAAGGCGACAATTCGGGGCGCAGTCGTGTGGCAAATTCGTGAGATCGCGCAGCAATCCGGTTACTCCGGGCACAACAGCTTGCGCGTGCATTTCGGTTTTGGCGATGCGACGGTGATTGACTCGCTCGTGATTCGCTGGCCTTCAAAAATGACCGAAGTCTACACGAACGTTGTGGTCAATCAATTCATGACTGCCATCGAGGGCAGCAGCCTGACCTCAGTCGTTGAGCAGCAAGGGGAGCAACCCACCAACTTCAGTTTAAGCCAAAACTATCCCAATCCCTTCAATCCCGAAACGACCATCGAGTATCAGTTGCCGCGGGCCGGGCAGGTCAAGGTCGTGATTTACAATGTGGCCGGGAAACTGGTGCGAACGTTGATCGATGCGCAGCACGCTGCCGGGAAATTCCAAACGCACTGGGATGGCAAAGATGAGCTCGGCAACCAGGTTGCCTCAGGTGTTTATCTGTATCAATTGCAGGCGGGAAATTTTCAGGCGGCCCAAAGAATGATTTTGATGAGGTGAAAGCCGCAAAGTCTTTGTGTGTGTCGTCTAGAAAACGACAGAGGAAGCCATAAAATCGAAAAACACTGTCCGGGCGCAATTTTCTGATGGGGCGCGCGCCGCTGGCCGCGTGTTCAAACGCAAACCATCATGCGCCCGGACGGTGTGTAAATGAGTATTGCTAATTCAAATCCGTACCGGCTGTTTCCGGGCGGAGCCGCCTTATGGCGTTCTCCAAAAATTTTGGCAAAACCGTTTGCCGCACTGGGCCAAGATATGAAGGATCTTCAAGACGCTGCAATAATTCTTCGTACTTCTCCGGGCCGTGCTTTTCGATGATATCTTGCTTGCGTTCCGGCTTGACGGCATGCACGAACATGCTGCGGCGGTCGGCCTCGGGATGAAATTGCACACCGACAATTTCCGGAGAAACGCGAATGCCGGTGATCGAACGTTCCAGCGGAACATGCGGCCGGATTTTTTCAAGCGACAAAATCTCCGCGCCGAGTTCTTGCAGTACATTTTCTTTCGGCGAGACGACCTGCCAATCACGAAAATCCGCGGCATAAAAAGGATCTTCCAAACCGCCATACAACGGCTCCTGCCTGCCCGAAGGAGTTTTGTGAATCGGCATGATGCCGAACGATTTCGAGCCGCGCGCAGTGACCTCGGCAAGATTAAAGAAGCGGCACATCATCTGAAACGAATGGCAAATGGCAAACACATACTTCTTCGCATGCGCCTGGCTGGCGCGCTGATTGTGGCGCCACAGCGCCTCCCACCATTTAAAATAAAGCCGTTCCCACACTTTGCCGGCGCCGTCAAACGGGCTGCCCGGCCCGCCGCTCGAAATGTAAATGTCATAATCAAGATCACAGATTTCGTCTTTATAACGGGTTTCAAAAACATTGAACGCCACGGACTGCTTGCCGTATTTACCATCACTTTCCGTAATGATTTCTTTAATGCAGCGCATGCCCTCGTTCGGCAGGTTGTCATATAAATCAATAACTGCAACTTTAATGGGGTAATCGGAAGCTGTCATCACACGATCCTATTTAAATCATTGTTCAAGAATTGCCTGCATTCGTCACATCTTTTCCCGCACATGAAAACATCTTCCCGATAAACGAACCGCGATGCTTTTTTGAGGTTTTCACGCACAGCAAAACAATCAGGCGCCGCATACTCGCGCCTGACGCATAAACACGAAGCAAAATAAAAAAAAATCATCGCAAGCGCAAGTTGCGTGTTGTGCGAATTCGCGTTGATACGTGATCATTCGCGGTTCAAATAGAAAAGTCATTCGGACGAATCTTCTGAGGTACGCAGCAATTTGCGCGCAACTTCACAAGCTCCCTGGGTGACATTCAAACGGAAAAGCAATCCGCGCAGGCACAACCCGGGCCTGGCGTGGAATCTAGCGCAATAAAACCACGGCCACACCGTGACCTGGAATCCGGTTCAATTCATCGTTCCACTTCGTTCTTGCTCATGATTCGGGAAATCGTATATTTAATCGACGCCAATGATCATGTCCGGTTGTTATGATCTCATTTTGGCAAAGCGCGATTTGGCTGAATGTGATTTAATTCTCCTTCAGGAGCGACGATCATGTCCCCCCTCCCCAACCTCGAAAGCGAACTGCGGCGTAAAATCAAAGGTGACATTCTTTTTGATGACGTGGCGCGCTATCTCTACAGCACCGATGCCAGTTTATACCAAATTCAACCTGTCGGCGTGGTAATACCGCGCGACAAAGACGATGTGATTCAGGCGATGCGCACCGCCGCAAAATACGGCGTTGCAATTTTGCCGCGCGGCGGCGGCACGAGCCTGGCCGGTCAAACGGTCGGCCACGCCCTGGTCATCGATTGTTCCAAATATATGACGGCGCTGCTCGAAGTCAACGCCCAGGAACGCTGGGTGCGCGTTGAGCCCGGCATCGTGCGCGACGAGCTGAATCGCAAAATCAAGGCGACCGGCTTGCATTTCACCCCGGACGTTGCCACCTCCAGCCGCGCGGCAGTCGGCGGCATGATTGCCAATAATTCTGCGGGCACACATTCCATCGTTTACGGCAAGACGGTTGATCAAGTCATCTCGTTGCGCGCGCTGCTCGCCGATGGCGAGGAAGTTGAATTCCGCGAATTGACGCCGGAAGAATATGAAAACAAATGCGCGCAAAAAAATCTTGAAGGAAAAATCTATCGTGAGACGCGGCGGTTGGTGCAGCAACATGCCGAGGAAATTCGCGCGCGCTTTCCCAAGGTGATGCGGCGCGCGGGCGGCTATAGTTTCGATCTGCTGCTGGCGCAGAAAAATTGGAATCTCGCCCATCTCATCACCGGCAGCGAAGGCACGCTGGCGTTTATTACGGAGGCGAAAGTACGCATCGAGCCGTTGCCCAAAGCCACGGGCATATTGCTCGCGCATTTTCACGACATCTTCGATGCCTTGCGCGCGGTTGCACCGATATTGCCGCACCGGCCGGCTGCGGTCGAATTGCTCGACAGCCCCATCTTGCGCATGGCGCAACAAAATTTGGAATTGCGCCGGCATTGTACGTTTGTTGAAGGCGATCCTGCCGCGGTTTTGTTGATCGAATTTTTCGACGAGACGCCGGAAGCCGCAGCAGAACGTGTGATCCGGCTCGATGAAGAAATACGCCAAAAACACCACGCTTATACTTGTACGCGCGCGCTGTCTGCCGCCGAACAAGCGAATGTCTGGTACGTGCGCAAGGCCGGGTTGGGCCTGCTGATGGGAATGAAAGGCGAACGCAAGCCGGTCGAGTTCATCGAAGATGCGGCCGTTCCGGTGGCCGTCATGCCGCAATATCTGCGGGAAGTCGCGGACTTGATTGGCTCATTCAACCGCGAGATGACGATGTACGCGCATGTCAGCGTCGGCCTGGCGCATGTGCGCACCATGCTCAATCTCCGGGATGCGGATGACGTCAAACTTATGCGCCGCATTTCCGAAGGCACACTCGATTTGGTGTTGAAATACGGCGGCATGATGAGCGGCGAACACGGCGACGGCCTGGTGCGCAGCTATCTCAATCCGAAATTTTTCGGGCCGCAATTGTACCAGGCCTTTCGCGAGTTAAAGGCTGCGTTCGATCCGCAAGGCATCATGAATCCCGGCAAGATTGTGGATGCGCAGGGCATGGAAGAGAATTTGCGCATCGGACCACACTATCGCACGCGCCACGTGCATACTCATTTTCAATATCGCGCGCGGTGGAAATGTGCACCGGCGTGGGTGAATGCCGCAAACTCACCGGCGGCACCATGTGCCCCTCATACATGGCAACGCGCGACGAAGAACATTCCACGCGTGGCCGCGCCAACGCCTTGCGCGCGGCGCTTACCGGTGCGATTACGACCGAACATTTCACCACCAAACGGCTTTATGAAGTTTTTGATCTCTGCCTGGCCTGTAAGGGCTGCAAATCCGAGTGCCCTTCCAACGTGGATGTTGCCAAATTGAAATATGAGTTTCTTTCGCATTATTATGATGAACATGGCACACCCTTCAAGACTCAGCTATTCTCACGCCCGGATATTCTGGGGCAGCTTGCGGGCGTATTTCCAGGCCTGACCAACAGCGTGCTGCAGAGTAACGCAATGCGCAAGGTTATGGAAAAGGTGCTCGGCATCGATCGGCGTCGTATCTTGCCCTTATACGCCCGGCAAAATTTCAATCGCTGGTTCAAGCGCCGGAAAATTGTGCAGAATGACTATCATTCCCGTCCGCAAGTCGTGCTCTTCAACGATACATTCTTAACTTACCACGAGCCTGAGATCGGCCAGGCCGCGGTTAAAGTTCTCGAGGCGCTCGGCTATCGCGTGGTATTGGCCAATGCCGGTTGCTGCGGCCGGGCGCAAATTTCAAACGGGTTGTTGCGCGCCGCGCGGCCGCGCGCGGAAGCGGTGGTCGATCATCTGGAAAAATTTGTGGCACAGGGCGCGACCATCGTGGGTTGCGAGCCGAGCTGCGTTTCCGCCGTGAAGGAAGATTATCTTGATTTGGTGCGGGATTATGACAAGGCCAAATTTGTCGCGGATAATTTTTTGCCGATCGAAGATTTTGTCATGCGTCATTTGGCGACTAATGGCAAAGCAAATGCTTTCAAAGCGCTCAATCAGCAAATCCTGTATCACGGCCATTGCCACCTCAAGTCATTGTTTGGCACGGATTCATCAAAAAGCGCGCTCGCGCGCGCGGCCGGCTGCAGCGTTACCGAAGTGGACTCCGGTTGCTGCGGCATGGCCGGCGCGTTCGGTTATGAAAAAAAACACTACGAGATTTCTTTGAAGATCGGCGACCAGCGTTTGTTTCCGGCAATCCATGCCGTGCCGGTTGATCAGCGCATCGTGGCCAACGGTTTCAGTTGCCGGCATCAAATCGAGCACGCCACCGGACGCCAGGCGAAACACGCGATCGAGATTCTGGCGGAGGCGGTGGCATAAAAATCAAGGGTCTTAGGATGAACCAAGCATGTCACAGGAACATGAAACAGTTCCTTCAACTTCTGATCGTCAACGTATTTTTCTTTTGCACTTTCGACGCAACCGCGCAAACGCAGGCGCAGATTCGCGCGCTGTGGGGCTTCGCCCCGCACGGCCCGTTTGCCGGCACACCCAAAGAAACGGCTGCCGTGTTATATGCGAATAACATTAACGCGGTATTCGTCGATACCATCTCCCCGGATTTGCAAAAAGCGTTGAAAGCTATCGGCGTTAAAATTTACACAACCCTCAACGTCTTTGGCGGTCAGGCGCTTTGGCGGCGCTATCCCCAACTCCGTCCGGTGGATCGCTTCGGCAACCGCGTGCCCGCGGCGCAAGGCAACGGCATTTGCCCGACGCAACGCTGGTATTGGCCGCGCATCTTGCGCAGCCTGGCGCAAAAACGTGACGCCGGTTTTGATGGCGTATGGCTCGACTTTATGCGCTTCAGCGGCATGTGGGAAACGCCGACGCCCAATTTGACTGAGACATGTTTTTGTGATTCAACCCTGGCCGATTTCGAACGCGCCACTGCGATTATCATTCCAACCGATCTTCCCGTTGATTCCTCGGATAGCATTGCCACGTCGCCACAGGCGCAAAGTATTGCCGCGAAGGCCAAGTGGATTTTAGCGCATCATCGGCGCGAATGGATCCTTTATAAAATCGGGGTGATTGCAGAATTCGCACAACAAGCGAAAGTAACGTTAGCCAAAAATCCCGACGCCGTGCTCGGCATGTTCAGCGTGCCCTGGAAGCGCGAACAACATGGCTACGCTCTGGTGAGCATTTTGAGCCAGGACTATCGCCGCTTGAGCAATTCTATCGATATCTTTTCACCGATGCTGTATCACGAGCTGTGCGGCCAGCCGGTCGAATGGATTGAAACCTTCGTCAAATATACGGCGGCAGAAACCAAGAAGCCCGTCCTGCCCATCGTGCAATGCGATCTTGGCCCCGATCACCGCGTGCCGGACGATGAATTTGCCGCAGCCGTGCTCAGCGGCCTGGAAGCGCCTTCGCAAGGCGTCATTATCTTCCGCCAGCAGCCGCTGCTCGAGGCCAAGCAATTGTCCATTCTCAGCTCCGCGTGGAAGTGACGCGCGAAATTCCGATTGACAACACGGATTGAGATTGCTACCTTGCCCTCGGTTGCTTGTGGCTGGTTACTGGTTGCTCACAGCCCGTTACCGGCGTCTCCTGATGCAGTTACCTGCAACAAGCAACCGGCAACCAGTAACATTATTCACTTCCATTCGCAAAAGCCATGAAGCTGTTCATCGTGTTTCTCTTTGCCGCCTTCACCAGCCTAACAATGCCGCCTTGCAATCAAGCAGAACAACAACGCGAATCATCAGAATCGAATACCGCAATGGCTTCTCCCTCTGAAGTGTTGATCAAATTCAAAGCCTCCGCGCAGGCGGATTCCGTGCAAGCGTTTACCGCAGCGCTGGGTTTGGTGCAAGTGCGCGATTTATCGGCAATCGGGGTGCGCGTTTTTCGTGTGCCGCCGGGACAATCGCTTGACACGATCTTGCAAAAATGCCGCGCCCATCCGCAGGTCGAATACGCTGAGCCGAATATCGAATATCGCATACCCGAAAAGCAGTGACGCGGCGCGGCGCCGTCGTGAATTACCGGCGACATGATCAGCGCCGGCAATAAAAAAAGCAAGAAAGCAATCCTGCCGGCAGTGTCTAATCTGTGTCGGTCCAGAAGTGAGGAACCGTGAGGGCTGTTATTTTTTGCATGTAAAAATCAACAACCCAAGACGCGCTTCTTAATAACTGCCCGGGCAGTGGTATCAATTATTCCTGTCGACAACTCTCAACCCCCACTCGAGGAGGATTTCATGAAAAAATGGTGGAGTGTTTTGTGCCTGCTGCTGTTGGCGACGATGTTCAGCGCCCAAACAACCAAGCAGGAAGAACGGCCGTTGTTTATTCCCGGTGAAGTCGTGGTCAGAGTCAGCGATCCGAGCTTGATGGCTGCCATGCCGTCATCGAAATCGCTGGGGCCGAGCGACATTTTTGTGGTGAAAGACACCACCGGCAAAGATGTCAACGCGCTCGTCGATGAATTGCAAAGTCGCCCCGGCGTTATCTATGCTGAGCCCAATTACCTTTATTATGCCAGTGAAACGCCCAACGATCCGCAATTCAGCCAGCTTTGGGGACTGAACAATACCGGCCAAACCGGCGGCGCGGCTGATGCCGACATCGATGCGGTGGAAGCCTGGGATGTGCAGAAAGGCAGCGCGGACATTCTGGTTGCCGTGATCGATACCGGCGTTGATTACAAACATCCCGACTTGGCCGCCAACATGTGGACGAACCCGGGCGAAGATCCCTGGGCGGATCCCAACGATCCCACCAGCGGCAACGGGATCGATGACGACAACAACGGCTTTATCGATGATTGGCGCGGTTGGGATTTCGTCAATCGCGACAACGATCCCTTCGATGACAATGTGCACGGCACGCACGTCGCGGGCACGATTGGCGCGGTGGGAAACAACGGAATCGGCGTCACGGGCGTGAATTGGACCGTGGAAATCATGCCGCTAAAATTTTTGAGTAGCAGCGGCTCAGGCAGTTTGTCCGATGCCATCGAGGCCATCACCTATGCCGCCCGCTTTGGCGCGCATGTGATGAACAACAGTTGGGGCGGCGGTGGCCGCTCACAAGCGCTGGAGGATGCGATCAAATTTGCTAATCAGCAAGGTTCATTATTCGTGGCAGCCGCGGGCAACAACGGCACAGACAATGACGCCACGCCGAATTATCCTTCGAACTATGAAGTTGAAAACGTGCTTGCTGTTGCGGCAATCGATCATGAAGGCAATCTTGCGGTGTTTGGTTCCGGCGGTGGCGGCGGCATATGCGGCGGCTGCCTCGGCGAGGTTCTGCCTGTGCCCGGTTCCAACTACGGCGCAACCACGGTTGATCTGGCAGCCCCGGGAAAAAATATTTTGAGCACGACGCCCAACAATGGTTATCAGTCACTCTCCGGCACGTCGATGGCAACGCCGCATGTTGCCGGCATTGCGGCGCTGACGCTGGCACAATTTCCCGCGTTGACCAATGTTCAACTCAAAAACCGGTTGATGGCATCCGTGGATGTCAAATCGGGCCTGCAAGGCAAAATGGTTACCGGCGGAATTCTCAACGCCTTCAAAGCCGTGAGTGCGCCGCTGGCTGCTGCGCCTTAAGCTTCACATAAATTTTTGCGTTACTCACACGCCCACTTTCGCACCAGCAAAAGTGGGCGTTCTGTTTTTGGGAAGAAATTTTTGCCGCCGCGTGCAGGCGCGCGCCCCAATGGCGAGAGTTGACTTTTGGGTGAGCGTATGATATATTGTTCGCGATGACCAGCCCTCATGAAACCGGATGCCTGCTCCTTCACGGCTTTACGAGCAGCCCCCAAGAAATGGCCGGGCTTGCCGCTTTTCTCACAACGCAAGGCTACATTGTGCAAACGCCGCGCCTGCCGGGCCATGCCACGACCCCGCAAGATTTATTGCGCGTCTCCCACAAGGATTGGCTGGCTACGGCGGAACAATCGTTTCAAAGCCTGCGCAGCAGTACACAGAAGCAAATTGTGATCGGCCTTTCCATGGGCGGCTTGCTGGCACTGCATCTCGCGGCGAACCACACGTTTGCGGGCGTCGTCGCATTAGCGCCGGCGCTGAAACTGCGGCGCTGGGCGAAGATCAGCATAAGCATTTTAGCGCCCTTCAACTATATTCGCCGCAAGCCACGCGGCCCGGATGTTCACGATCCGCATGGCAAAGCTTTGCTGGATGGCTACCATCATTATCCCATTGCCGCAGCCAAGTCCCTGTTGCGTTTACAGCGCCGGGTGCGTGCCGAATTAAACAAAATCAAAATACCGCTGCTGGCAGTTCATTCACGCCAGGACCATACGGTTCCCCTCAAGGCGCTTGACTATTTATTCGAAAAGGTACAGTCGCAACCTCGCGAGAAAATGATCGTCGAGGATTCCTATCACGTTCTCACCGTCGATTTTGACCGTGAGAAAATATTCGCCCGCATAGCGGCCTTTATCAAGAAAGTAACAAACAGCCAATTTTCCCCCGAAAACGATTCAAAAGCGCAACCGATCACCGGCAAGAAAAATTTATTGTTGCTGAGATCTTAATCAGGCGGCGCTCTTGCATCCTGGGATACGTCGCCCCAAATTTTATTCGCGTACAATAATATGTTCGATGCCTCCAAATCCGAAAAGAAAAAGACCGGCCTGAGCGAACTACGCTCGTTAGCCTCCCTCCTGCCCTATCTTAAAAATTACCGCGGCCGCATTTTCCTGGGAGGAGTTTTTATCTTTGTCACGAATATTTTCGCCTTGCTCGGACCAAAAGTCTTGCAGCATGCCATCGACACGCTGCGCACGGATTTGACCTCGCAGCGTTTGCTGCTGTCCGCCGGATTGATCTTGCTGGTATCGGCAAGCGAAGGCTTCTTTCGTTACTGGATGCGCCAAACCATCATCGTGGTGTCGCGCTTCGTTGAATACGATTTGCGCAACGATTATCTGCGCCATTTGCAACGCATGTCGCGTGCATTTTTCAACCGCCACCCCACCGGCGATTTGATGGCGCGAGCCACTAACGATTTGAACAGCGTGCGCGCCGTGCTCGGGCCGGGCATCATGTACGCCTCCAACACGATTGTCGTCGGCGTCGGCGCGTTTATTTTGATGATGTTGATGAGTTGGAAACTGACGCTGCTGGCCATGCTGATTCTGCCGCTGATGGTGGTGATCGTCAAATTTACGATGGATAAGATCCACGCGGCCTACACCAAAATTCAGGAACAATTTTCCAAAATCACGGCGCGCGCGCAGGAGAATCTTTCCGGCATTCGCGTGATCAAATCGTATTTGCGCGAGGATTACGAGATTGAGCAATTCAGCAAGCTCAATCAGGATTACATGCAGCAAAACATCGCGCTGGGAAAAGTGGAGGGCTTGTTGTGGTCCGGCATGGGCACGCTCTCCGGCGCGGGTATTTTGCTGCTGTTGTGGATTGGCGGCCTGGAAGTGATTCACGACAAATTGAGTTGGGGCGAGTTTGTCGCGTTTGTGGCCTACATCGGCATGCTCACCTGGCCGATGATCGCGCTCGGTTGGGTAATCAACGTCATGCAGCAAGGCGCGGCCTCCATGGGGCGCATCAACCGCATTATGAGCGAAGAGCCGGACATTCGCGACAGTGAGCACACCAATTTTGCTATCTCAAAGGTACGCGGCGAGATCGAGTTTCGCCAGGTCGGCTTTCGTTATAACGAATCGGCGCGGGCGTTGCGCCATATCAATCTTAAAATTCATGCCGGCATGACGCTCGCTATTGTAGGGCATACCGGCAGCGGCAAATCCACGCTGGTGAATCTCATCCCGCGCCTGTTCGATCCGACCGAAGGACAAATTCTGATCGATGGCATCGATGTTCGCCAAATTCCGCTTGCCCTGTTGCGCCGTGAGATCGGCTTTGTGCCGCAAGAAACATTTCTGTTTTCAGACACGATTCGTGAAAACGTCACGTTCGGCATCGAGAACGGCAACGGCGAATCCATGCACTCGGTCGCGACCATTGCGCGCGTGCGCGAGGAAATCGATTCATTCCCCGACCGCTTCGAGACGTTGTTGGGCGAACGCGGCATCAATCTCTCCGGCGGCCAGAAACAGCGTGTGGCCATTGCGCGCGCCATCATCCGCCAGCCCAGCATTCTGATTCTCGACGATGCGCTGTCTTCGGTGGACACCTACACCGAAGATGAAATCCTGCGCGGGTTGCGCGGGGTCATGCGCGAGCGCACCAGTATCATCATTTCGCATCGCGTCTCCACTGTGCGCGACGCCGATCTCATCATTGTGTTGAAAGACGGCGAGATCGTCGAAAAGGGCACGCACGATTTGTTGATCGAAAAAGACGGAATCTATGCGGAGCTGAGCCGTTTGCAGCAATGGGAAGAAGATTTGGAAACATTATAAAATTGGCTGGAGTTGTGGATAACAGGATCGGTGGAGTCGAAAACAAGCATGTCCGCATTTGAAGAAGATAAACTAACCACGACGTATGACGGCGCGTTGATGCGCCGTTTGTTGAAATATGTCCGGCCGATACGCGGCCGCATGGCGTTGGCCGTGGTGTTGCTTTTGGTCAGCAGCGGCCTGGCCGTGCTCGGGCCGATCTTGTCCAAGATCGCGATCGATCAGCACATCACCAACAAAGATGTGCGTGGTTTGACATTGATCTGCCTGGCTTATCTCGGCATGCTGCTGCTCGGCCTGGCGATCAACTATTACCGCATGGTGATGATGGAACGCATCGGCCAGCGCATCATGTATGATTTGCGCATGCAGATTTTCTCGCATTTGCAGCGCCTGCCGCTGGCTTTCTTCAATCGCAATCCCGTCGGACGCTTGATGACGCGCGTCACCAACGACGTCGAGTCGCTCAACGACCTGTTTACCTCGGGACTCGTTTCCGTGTTCGGCGACGTGTTCATGCTCACCGGCATCATCATCGCATTGTTCCAGCTCGACTGGCAGCTCACCCTCGTCACCTTGAGCACCGTGCCGCTGTTGTATGCCGCGACCGCCATATTCAAGAAAAAAGTGCGAGCCGCTGAACGCGATATTCGCGTGCGCATTGCGAAGATCAATGCCTTTCTGCAGGAGAACATCACCGGCATGACGGTGGTGCAGCTTTTCAATCGCGAAGCCAAAAACTTCAAACAATTTGACGAAAAGAACCTCGACTATCTCGAGGCCTATCGCAAAACGATTTTTTATTACGCCGTGTTCTACCCCATCGTCGAATTCATCGGCGCGCTGGCAGTCGCGTTGATTATTTGGTACGGCGGCGGCCAGGTGATCAGCAACATGCTGTCGTTCGGCGCTCTGGTGGCGTTCATCATGTATGTTGAAATGTTCTTTCGCCCCATCAGCGATCTTGCCGAGAAATACGGTATTCTGCAAACCGCCATGGCGAGCGCGGAGCGCGTTTTCAAGATTCTCGACGAGCCGGATGAGCTGGCTTCCGACCGCAAACCGCTGCAACCGGCTGGATCTTCTTTGGATTTGATCGCAAGCAATGGCCGTTGGGCGCGCGGTGAAATCGAGTTTCGCGACGTGACTTTTGGCTATCGCGACGATGAAACCGTCTTGAAAAATGCTTCATTCAAGATTGCGGCAGGTGAAACCATCGCGATTGTGGGCGCGACCGGCGCGGGCAAAACCACGATCATCAGCCTGCTCTCACGGTTTTACAAGCCGCAGCAGGGCCAGATTTTGGTCGACGGCCAGGACATAAACGAATTGCCGCTGTATCATGTGCGCTCGCAAATTGGCTTGGTGTTGCAGGATGTTTTTCTGTTTGCCGATTCCATCGAAGAAAACATCCGGCTCGGCAATCACACGATTTCTTCGGAACGCGTGCGGCAGGCCGCGCAGGAAGTGAATGCCTTGCGATTTATCGAACAACTTCCCAACAAATTTCAGGAGCCGGTACTGGAGCGCGGCAATTCGCTTTCCGTCGGACAAAAACAGTTGATTGCTTTTGCACGCGCGCTCGCGTTTGATCCGCCGATTCTCATTCTCGACGAAGCCACTTCGAGCGTCGATACCGAAACAGAATTGTTGATTCAAGCAGCGCTCGCACGCCTGATGCAAGGCCGCACCTCGCTGATCATCGCGCACCGTCTTTCCACCATTCAGCACGCTCATCGCGTCATCGTCATGCACAAAGGCCAGGTGCGTGAGATTGGCACGCACGAAGAATTGATGGCGTTGCGCGGCATTTATTATCGCCTGTATCAACTGCAATTCGCAGTGCAGGAGAAAACCACCCGGCGAATTGCCAGCTAGCCGCGATGAGCCGAACACCGAAATCCGCCAAGCGCTTCCTTGCTGTTGTCGCCTTGGCGGCGATGCTTTTGCTGCTCATTCCCGTTCTCGCGCGCCATCCCCAATCCGTTGAAACGATTTACACGCGCCATCTCTACTTTGGCCTGACCGGCTTGCTCTCGACGGCAAGTTCGGCGCTGCCATTCTCGCTATCAGAAATTTCGCTGTATGGATTTGCAATCTCGCTTGTGGTGATCCTCACGCATACCCTAAAACAAAAACTGTGGAAATCCGGCCTCAAGAAAATTACGCTGCTCGTTGCCATTATCATTTCGTGGTTCTATCTCGGTTGGGGCTATAATTATTTTCGCCTGCCACTCGACAAACAACTCGGCCTTACCGAACTAGAAGCAGAAATCTCTGGCGCGAGGTTTCGAGAAAATTTATTGTGGTGCTTGAACTCAGCCAACGCGCATTGGCGCGCTATGCCGAACTGGTCTTTGCGCGAGCTTGATGAGAAAATCGAACAAAGCTATCACCGCGTTTTGCTCGATTTGAATTTGCCCATGACGCCGGGCAAGCGCCGTCCCAAGCTTCTGTTGGTTCCTGCCGTGTTAAATTACACGTTGACCTCCGGAATTTTCGGACCGTTTTTTCACGAAGTCCATCTGAACTCCGAGCTCCTGCCCATCGAGTTGCCGTTCGTGCTGGCGCATGAAAAGGCGCATCAAATGGGCTTTGCGCGCGAAGCTGAAGCAAACTTTCTCGCAGCGCTGGTATGCTTTGCCAGCGCAGATTCCTCGGTGCAATACTCGGGCTATTTTTCCTTGCTCGGCAGTTTCCTGGCGCGCGCCACGGCGGTAGCAGATGCCGACTCGTTGCGCCGGCTGATCCGGCCGGAAGTTCGCGCCGACTTTCGAGTAGTACGGCAGCGTTATCAAAAATACATGGGAACAATTTCAGACATGAGCCATGCAACTTATGACGCTTATTTGCGCGCCAATAAAATTCAGGAAGGTATACAAAATTATAGCGGAGTCGTGGAGTTGATGATGCGCTGGCGAGCGCAACAGGGGCTTATGGAAAACAGAATGCGGCCAATGAAGCCCGGCGAACAGCCTCGATAATTTGCGACGTTCCGCTACGGCTTGGCCGTGGCATCTTTGTTGGCAAGACGAATATCTGAAGGAAAAAGCTTTCAAACTTCCTCGAAATTAACTGGGCAGATCGCCGTTAATCGAACATTTTCCGGCAGCCTGTTTCGCCGGCGCATTTGCTTCGCAGGCAACTTCGGCGGCTATCTCTCATTTGCCAAACGATTCAAGCCCTCCTGCGCCCGCCGAATTTCCGCTGCCAGTGCTTTGCCGCCGGCGCCAAGATTCAAACTCGCAACGCTGTCAAAAGCCTCCTCATACCATTTCAACCAGGCCTGCAAAATCCTTCTGTTCTCGGAAGAATCATTGCTGCGCAAATTGTTTTGAGTTTCGTTTGCGATCCGCCAGGCCGCGCGTTTTGACAACAGCCTCACGGTCTCAACCGCATCCGTTTCCGAACAATTTGCTAAGAACAACGCGGTTGCCGCAACGCTCACAGCGACATTCGCCATCTCGCTCGCCGAGACTTTGTCGATGTCATCGTTGCTGGTGTGATAATACACGTCGGTGAAATGCCAGGCGAGAATCGCCGGAATGCCGTTGTGCACGAACGGCACATGATCGCTGCCGCCTTCAAACGGGTTGGTTTTGATCAACCACGGCGGTTGCGTTTGCCGGGCGCGCGCTTCACATGCCGCATAAAAAAGATCGTTCAGAAAACTCCCGCGCAAATCTGCTTCAGCGACTTCTCCCTGTCCCCATTCCGTGTGTTCATCCGGAGGGCGCGTCCAGATCGCCGAGGGATCGGGAGTTTTTTCGATCAAAAAGCTGCCGCCGGTTTTGACAACATCTTCGCCGACCATGTCCAGCACCAAGGCCGCTTTGATTTTGTCGAACACCCGTGGCGTTGACTTTTGCCAGCGCCGCACGGTCGCGATTTCTTCCACCCACATAAAATTCAACGTGCGCGCCGGGCGCGGCAATTCACCGCTGGCGATGAGACGGCGCAGCGTCAATGCCATCTCCAGCAAGGCGCCGCAGCCCGAGGCATTGTCATTCGCGCCCGGTTCGTCAACGTGCGCAATGAGGACAATGATCTCCTCCGGCTTCTGCTGGCCAACGATTTCAACGCTCACTTCCCGAACGATCTTGGGTGTGAATTGCGCGAGCACGCTGGCGTGCACTTCGACTTTGCCCTGGCGCATGAGGGAATCCAGCAGAACTTGACTGCCATATGAAATCTTGAATGCAAACACGGAGGGAGAATCAATATATGGAATGGAACTCATGCTGATCGAAGAGGGATGCTCGGCCGGCTGGTTGTAATCCGGCAGATATGACGAAACAATTCCTGCTGCTTCGCCAAGTTTGACCGCGCGTTCGAACACCGAGGCCGGCGGTTGATGCGTGTAAGCCGCTTTGCTGCGCAGACTCTGCGGCGCGATTTCGATGCTGTCGATGAACACCAATTCCATGCTTGCGCCCGGCAAGGGCGTCGCATGTGAATTCACGCACAAAGACATTTTGGCTTGAGCCAGAGAATGGAGAAGCG
>QEVD01000123.1 GCA_003576975.1 Candidatus Zhuqueibacterota bacterium | reverse complement strand
GGCGCGCACGAAAGTCACATTTTCGATCGTGCTGCCCGTCTACAATGAAGAAGCCAACATACCGATGATCTATGAACGCCTCACGAAAGTTTTGGAAACGTTAGGCGAGCCTTACGAAATTATTTTTATCAACGACGGCAGCCGCGATCGTTCGCGCGACTTGTTGCGCGAGCTGCATCATCGCGATCCGCGCATCAAACTCGTGAGTTTTACCCGCAATTTCGGCCATCAAACCGCGGTAAGCGCGGGGCTTGACTTTGCAACGGGCAACGCCGTGATCGTCATGGACGCGGATTTGCAGGATCCGCCGGAATGCCTGCCGCAATTTATCGCCAAATGGCGCGACGGCTATGACGTGGTGTATGCAATTCGCACAAAACGAAAAGAAAATATTTTCAAGCGCGCCGCGTATGCCGCCTTCTATCGCATCCTCAAGCGCATCGCGGATATCGACGTTCCACTCGATAGCGGCGATTTTTGCATCATGGATCAAAAAGTCGTGAGCGTCATGCGCGCCATGCCGGAGCGCAACCGTTTCGTGCGCGGCCTGCGAAGCTGGGCCGGCTTCCGGCAAACCGGCCTGGCCTACGAACGGGACGAACGGTTTGGCGGTGAGACGCACTACACGCTGTACAAGCTCATCAAGCTTGCGGTGGACGGATTTGTTTCATTTTCGTACGCGCCGCTCCGCATGGCCGCCCTTCTGGGTTTTATCACCTCCGGCATTTCATTCGTCGCGGCGTTGGTGCAACTTTATAAACGCCTATTCGTGCCAAGCTCATACGTACCGGGTTTCGCCTCCCTCATCATTGCCGTGCTTTTCCTGGGCGGCATTCAATTGATTACCATCGGCATCATCGGTGAATATCTGGGGCGTATTTTTGATGAGGTTAAGCGCCGGCCACTTTACCTCCTGGATGAAACGCTCGGCTTTGGCGAGCAAAATCGTTCCGCATCTGCATGAAACTGTTGGTAATTGAAGTGGCAAGCAATTGTTGTTGATTAAATTAATGTTAAGATGCTTGCATGATCATCTCATTAATTTCGCTCTGAAGGTGCCATGAGCAAGACCTATGCAAACATCATCTTTCTGATCTCGATTGCCACCACCATTACCGGCCAGTTGCTGCTCAAAAAGGCGACAGCCTCCCAGCGTTTCAGCCTTGATCCGACGCAGTTACTTTCAACGCTGACGGCGTTGCTGCTCAACCCCTATCTCATGGGTTGGGTGTTGAGCGCGGGAATCAGCGCGACGTTGTGGATTGTCGTGCTCTCGCGTTTCGAATTAAGCCTTGCCTTTCCGGTATCAACCACCTTGAGTTACATTTTGATTTTGGTGCTTTCCTGGTGGCTCTTCGACGAACAAATGACCGTGACTCGATGGATCGGGATTGGATTGATGAGCGTGGGAATTTTCATGACGTACCAGAGCTAAGCCATGACCAACAATTCTCACGCCCATGGAACACAGCACGAACGGCATCAGCTTGTCGATTTTTTTTCCGGTCTACAATGACTGGGGAACGATCGGAAGCATGGCAGCGCTGGCAATTGCGACCGCCGAGCAAATTACCAGCGACTTCGAGGTCATTTTAGTCAACGATGGCAGCGGCGAGAGCACACTAGAGGTGCTCAACTTTCTTGAAAAAACCTTTCCCCAGCTTCGCGTCGTTCATCACAAGAAAAACCGGGGATACGGCGGCGCGCTGAAAAGCGGATTTAACGCTGCCACGAAGGATTATATTTTTTACACCGATGGTGATGCGCAGTACGACGTGCGCGAGTTAAAAAAGCTCGTGTCTGCGATGCGCCCCGGCATCGATATCGTCAACGGGTACAAAATCAAGCGGAACGACCCCTGGTATCGCATCGTCATTGGAAAGCTGTATCATACCGTCACCAAGCTGGCTTTCGGCTTCACCATTCGCGATGTGGATTGCGATTTCCGGCTGATGCGGCGCGGCATTTTTGATCGCATCCATCTTGAACACAACAGCGGCGTGATCTGTGTCGAGATGATCAAAAAAATGCACGATGTCGGGTGCCGCTTTGCAGAAGTGCCGGTGACACATTTTCATCGCGCCAGCGGCAAATCGACGTTTTTCAAGTTCCGGCGCATTGCGCGCGTGGGCGTCGATCTCACCAAATTATGGTGGCGTCTGGTCGTCAAAAAACAATCCCAACTCAAACATCCCGTTCATGCTCGAGCTCACGAAATCGTTTCATGACAAAAACGTCATGATCACCGGCGGGTTGGGTTTCATCGGGTCCAACCTGGCGATTCGCTTGGCGGAGATGGGAGCTCGCGTAACTGTGGTCGATTCGTTGATCGATGACTACGGCGGCAATTTTTTCAATCTGCGCGGTTATGAAGAACGCATCCGCATCAATATCGCGGACGTGCGCACGCGCCCGACCATGAATTATCTCGTGCGCGGCCAGCATTACATTTTCAACCTCGCCGGGCAGGTCAGCCATATCGACAGTATGGAAAACCCCTACAACGATCTTGAGATCAATTGCATCAGCCAGCTTTCGATTCTCGAAGCCTGCCGCAAGTTCAATCCCGAGGTCAAGATCATTTTCGCCGGAACGCGGCAGCAATACGGCAAGCCGCAATATTTGCCCGTCGACGAACGCCATTTGATGATTCCGACCGATGTCAACGGCATCAACAAAATTGCGGGCGAAACCTATCATTTGCTCTACAACAACGTTTACGGCATTCGCGCCTGTTCGCTGCGCTTGACCAACACCTATGGCCCGCGCATGCTGATGAAACACAATCGCCAGGGGTTTATCGGTGTCTTTATTCGCCAGGCAATCAATGGCGAAGAAATCAAAATATTTGGGGATGGCAAACAGCGCCGGGATTACAACTATGTTGATGATGTCGTCGACGCATTCCTGCTCGCTGCGGCAGATGAGCGCGCCAATGGCGAGGCCTTCAACCTCGGCGGCATGGAAGTGTTCAGCCTCTTGCGCTTTGTCGAAATGTTGATCGAGATCACCGGCACCGGTTCCTACAAAATCATACCGTTCCCGGAGGAAAAAAAACGGATCGACATTGGCGATTATTACGGCAATTATGAAAAGATCCGCAGCGTGCTGGGTTGGGAGCCGCAGGTGAGATTGCGCGACGGCCTGGAACGTACCGTGAAATATTTCCAACAACACAAAAACGAGTATTGGCCCAAAGATGAAAATCAGTTTTCTTGACATGTCCCGCCAGCATACGGCGATGAAAAATGAAATTGATGAAGCCCTGGCGCGTGTGTTCAACCGCGCCTGGTTTATTTTGGGAGAAGAAGGCGAGGCGTTCGAGCAGGAATTCTCCGCTTATCTTGACGCGCGGCATGGCGTGGGTGTCGGCTCCGGCACCGAAGCGTTGCATCTGGCCCTGCTCGCCTGCGGCGTTACTGCGGGCGACGAAGTCATCACCGTGCCGAATACGGCGGTACCGACGATCTCCGCAATTTCATTCGCAAACGCCAAACCCGTGTTGGTGGATATCGATCCGGCAACCTACACGATGGATGTTTCACAAGTCGAGGCGGCGATCACGCCGGCGACGAAAGTTTTGCTGCCTGTGCATCTTTACGGGCAAACGGCGAACCTTGCGCCCTTGCTTGAAATCGCGCGGAAGCACAATCTTTGTGTGGTGGAAGATGCCTGCCAGGCGCACGGCGCAACCTTTGAACAGCGCAAGGCCGGAACTTATGGTGAGGCGGGCTGCTTCAGCTTCTATCCCAGCAAGAATCTCGGCGCTTACGGCGACGGCGGTTTTGTATGCACCAATGATCCTGAGATTGCCGAACGTTTGCGGCTGTTGCGCAATTACGGACAAACCAAGCGTTATTATCATGCGACCAAGGGTTTCAACAGCCGGTTGGATGAGTTGCAAGCTGCCGTTTTGCGGAGGAAGCTGCTCTACCTTGATTATTGGAATGCCCGGCGGCGAGAGCTGGCGCGGCTCTATGATCAACTGCTGCAGGGCTTGCCAATAGTATTACCGCAGACGATGACGTGGGGCGAACACGTGTTTCATCTTTATGTCATTCGCTGTGACCGGCGCGATGAACTTTGTTCCTTTTTGGCCGAACGCGGCATTCAAACCATCATTCACTATCCCGTGCCGGTGCATTGCCAGGAAGCCTACCGGGATTTAAACCTGCCGCTCGGCGCTTTGCCGGAAGCGGAAAAGGCCGCGCAGGAAATCGTGTCGCTGCCGCTCTACCCCGAGATTCGAGAAGATGAAATCGAGTTCGTGGCGGCATGTATCCGGGAATTTTATCACCGGTGATTTTCGCATTTGCCTGCTGGTAACACTTCTGTTCACGAGAGAAAATCGCAGATAAGAATCCCGAAAGGTTGTTCCGATGGCGGCCTCCTCAACCTCAACCCTCATGCTCCCGCAAGAATACCGTATCATGTTCGAAGCGGAGAATTCGCATTGGTGGTACCGCGCGCTGCGCTGTTGGCTCGAGCATGTCGTCCGCCGATATGTTTCCAATGACGGATGGGTATTGGATGCCGGATGCGGCACGGGCGCGACATTGGCTTTGTTGCAATCGTTGAACTACAAATCCCTCGGCTTTGACCTCTCCCTCTCCGGACTGCAATTCGCTTGCAATCGCGATCACATGTTCAATAAATTGTGCTGCGCGTCCGTAACAGATTTGCCGTATTCCTCCAACAGTTTCACCGGCATTATTTGTGCGGATGTTTTATATTTGCTGCACGACGATGATGAAGTCAATGCCTTGCGAGAATTCAAACGGGTATTGCGGCCCGGCGGCGCGCTCATTTTGAACTTGCCGGCCTACGAATGGTTGCGCGGCGAACACGATCAAGCCGTCTCGACGCAACGCCGCTATACGGCCAAAAGCTTGCGGCAAAAATTGCGGGCGGCGGGCTTCGAGCCGCTGCGCCTCGAATACCGCTACATGATGTTTTTACCGGCGATCGCCCTCGTTCGCCGGGTGTTGCGCAGCGGCAAGCAAGATGCTGCCAAGGCCAGTTCCGACCTTACCCTCAACTTCGGTCTATTGAATTCCATGCTCACCTATCTAACGCACACGGAAGAGAGATTCGGGCGGTTCATCATCAGGCCTTTTGGCACCTCAGTTTGCGCTGTCGCGAAAGTTTCACATTGAAACAGTCGTTCACGATAGGGCAGTTTATTCGACGAAACGCCTGTTTTCTTTATTATTGAACAAGTGTTACCCTGCCAATCTCTTTAAAATCATAGTTGCCGAGCATAAATTAATCTGTGGCGTATTTGTATTCTTGGATTGAAATTTGCTTAATGCAAAAGAATGATGCACAAACGTGACACTTTGTTGCTTGCGGCCGCACACAGGAAATCGTGATGGAACCATTGCTGTTCAAAACAAGAATCATCGGAGTTGTTTTTTTTGCCGCTATTTTTATTGCCGGCTTTCTGCTCACGACGAATCGGCGCCGATTTTTGCTTGCGTACGGCACCATTACCGCCGGCTTCCAAATCGAATTGCTGCTTACCTACTTCGGCGCTGTAATTACGCTCAGCTACCTCGCCTTTCTCGCACTGCTGATTTATTCGTTCATTGAACCGAAACGCGATATCAAACATCCCAAGCCGCGCGTGCTGTGGCCGTGGCTTGGCATGCTATTCTTTGCTGCGCTCGCCGTCACCAAAGCGATCGACCCGAATATGGCGCGCGCCCCGTTCGTGATGTTCGCGTTCGATGTGATCATGTTCTTTGCCGTGCTGCGCACGGTGAAAACGTCCGGCGACGTGCGCTTTTACGTGGGCTGCTTGATGGCCGCGATCATCGTACAGAGCATGATCGGGCTGCTGCAATACAAATTCCCTTTTTTCAAGATCGGCGTCATCGATCATTATCAATCCTACATGTGGTGGCGCGCGAAGGGCACGTTTTTTCATGCCAATCACTACGGCATGTTTTTGCTGCTTACGCTGCCGCTCGCGCTGCGCTATCTCATCAACGCGATGGCGGAGCGCAACGCCAAATGGATGATGTACGGTTTCGCGACGTTCGGCATCGGCCTCGTGGCGTTGCTGGCCAGTTATAATCGCGGCTCGTGGGGCGGCTTGGTTTTTGGCTTGTTGATCATGCTGGCCGTCGATTTCACCAAGCGCGGCGTGAAAATTCGCCGCATTCTGTCGAATTTGCTGGCGCTGGCTTTTTTGGGTGTCGGGTTGTTGTCGATAAAATTTGCGCCCAAAATTTATGATCGCGTGTTCCAGGATGACGCGGAAGGTCAGCTCGAAGGCCGCGGTGAGCAAATCGACGAAGCCATCCCTTTGATTTTGAGCAACCCCGTAGTCGGCGTGGGTTATAACAACGATCGTTTTTATGCTTCGGTGATTTTCGTGCACAATGTCTACATGCTGATCGCGGCCGAAATCGGCATTCCTGGGCTGCTCTGTTTTCTATGGTTCATGCTCGAGATCCTCCGTGAAATTTGGGCGGTGAGCCGGTCCAGCGTGCTCTACTGTGCGAATTATGCGCGCGGGGCGCTCGCCGGCATGCTTGGTTTTTGCCTGGCCGGATGGGTCGGCCCGGATTTTTGGATTAATTACGGTGTGCAATCTTACTTTTGGCTCGTTCTCGCGTTGCTGTTCGCCGTCAGCCGCTTGAAACGTGTGGTGTTGTTCAAACAAAAACAAATGGCGCTCGCGCAAAAGAACAAACGCTCGCCACAACCTCATGAAACGAATTTATCGCAATCATAAACAAAATCCGGGAGCTTCATCCGCGCCTCCCTCCCGCCTGTTGCTGCTCGCATTGGCGTTGTTGCCCTTCCTCAGCGTTCCGCTCATCGGCACACAATTGTATTTTCGCCACGACGATTCCGCCGTGATATTGTGGGCAAAGGAATTCACCTCGCCGTTTTACCATGCCGTTTCGCCGGATCCTGCTGTCAACGGCTTTGACAAATACCCCGGCATGGGGCCGTACTGGCGACCCTTTGTTTATCTTTACGTCAAGGGCCTGTGGAATTTTTTTGGCCTTACAGCGGGGCCATATTATGTCGTGGGCGGCTTGCTGTTCATGATCGCGGTTTATTTCCTGTTCCGCCTGGCCGAACAGCGCTGGGGCCTGGCCACCGCTGTGTGGAGTTGTCTGGCGTTGATGGCCGCTTTTTATGGCTCCATGTACAATTTGTATCATTTGACCATTCAGGTTTCATTTTTCTACCAGATCACGCTGCTTTATTTCTTTTGGGCGTATTTGCAAAACCAGCGCTGGCCACACTTGCTGGGCATGTTGGTATTTCTCGCTCCGGCCATGAGTCGCCAAACCACGCCGGTGTTGATGGTTGCGATTTTGGTAGCGGTGTTGCTCGAACAACGCAAACAAGCCCTGGCGTTTCTGCGCAATAATTGGCTTGCCCTCGTATTATTGCTTCCGAGTTTTTATCTGATCTCGCTTTCCCCGCAAACCAGCGAAGGCTCGGTGCTCGCGGAAGGCGCGAATGTCGCGGCGATTATTGCATTCTTGCGGGAACGCTTCTTTTATTACGGCGGCCTCTTAACCAGCGGCATCACCGGCGCGCTATTGCTGTCGCTTATTGGCGGCGGCGTTTTGCATCATCTCGCCGGGCTGGCTAAAACCAAATTCCATTTTGATAAAGCGCAGTGGCTGTGGCCGCCGCTCACGTTCATCCTGGCGTTCGGTTTGATGGCATTGCAACCGTTTGCGATTTACTGGTTCGTGTTCTGTTGTATATACTTGTTCATCATTGATGATCAACTCCGCTTGCCGATAGCGTGGGCCGGCGCGTCGTTAATTTGCTTCCTTTCGGCAAAATATTATCACAATGGCTATCTTTTGGAAGCCGGTTTTGCCCTGGCGCTCGCCATGGGTGTATTGATCATGCGGCTGTCGCAGCCGCTTGTGCTCATGTGGCAGAGATTTGCCGTTCGGCCGCGCGTAAAGATTCCGGCGTTGGCTGGCGGCGCCGCGCTGTTGGCGGCGCCCTTCGCACTTGTGCTTGCCGGTAAAACGCCCTCTCTGGCCGAGCCGTTTGAAGTCGTGAAAATCGCCTTCGATTCCAACCAAAATTTTCAAGAATTGATGAATTATTTGCGCTATGAAATGCCCAGCAATGCCGCGCTCTATGAATTTACCGAAGAAGAATTGGGCACAACGCGCTTCGATCGTCGCCACATTTCATTGCGCGAGCGCGCGCGTCGGGTTAAAATTATGAATGCGGAGGACAAGCTCGTCATGCTCCGCGCGCTCGATCGCAGCGATTTGCAAATTCATCCTGCCGCGGCATGGCAAGCGGCGGATCAAACGCAGGAAGCCTATTTTCTCGCCTGCAACAACTTCGAAAAAGAAATGGCGCAGCAGCAGTTCAATCTCATTGTCGTGAAGGAATTCCAGCGCGCCACGGATTCCGCCGCAATTTACCGGCTGGTGCGGGAGGCGACAGCAACCGCTTCACCCGCCGCGCCCTCGCCGGGCGGCGAGCAGCCTACCGAACTGAATGCGAGCAAGCCGGCGCTATGAAAATTTTGATGATCGACAAATATCACTTCATCAAAGGCGGCGCGGAACGTTATTATTTTGAACTGAAGCGCATTCTCGAACGTCACGGCCATGAAGTGATTCCCTTCTCGATGCACCATCCAGAAAATTTTCCTTCGGATTGGTCGGCGCATTTCGTGTCCTACATCGAGTATAACGGCAACGGCGCGCTGCACAAAGTCATGGAAGCGCCTAAGGTTTTTGGTCGCATGCTGTATTCCACGGAAGCCAAGGCTAAAGTCGAAAAGCTCGTCAATCGCGTGAAGCCCGATCTCGTGCATTTGCACATGATCGATCATCAACTATCGCCTTCGATTCTGCACGTGTTTCAGCGGCACGGCATTCCCGTTATGCAAACATGCCACCAATACAAACTGGTGTGCCCGAGTTACCGGCTGTTGATCATGCGGGAGAACCGTATTTGCGAAAAGTGCGTGACCGGCAATTTTTATCATGCGCTGCTCGAACGCTGCCACAAAGATTCGCTCGTGGCAAGCGCAATGGTTGCCGCCGAATCCTATTTGCACAAATGGATGAAGATTTACGATGTCATTCGTCTCTTTCACGTGCCCAGCCGGTTCTTGGGTGATAAACTGTTGCAAAGCGGCGTCGACGCGCAGCGGGTTTGGCATCAGTTTTATACCATCGAAATGCGCGACTTTCCCTATTCGCCGGAGTTTGATGATTATTTCGTGTACTACGGCCGTTTGTCCGAAGAAAAGGGCATTATGACGCTGCTGCAAGCGTTGCGCAACGCGCCGATTTCGAAGCTGATGATCATCGGGGACGGGCCGCAACGCCCCGCGCTCGAACAATTTGTTGCAAAGCATGATCTCAAAAACGTTGTGTTCATGGGAAATCGTTCGGCGCAGGAATTGGTTTCATTGGTCGGCCGGGCAAAATTCGTGGTGGTACCGAGCGAATGGTATGATAATTCACCGCTGGTGATTTACGAGTCTTTCTCCATGGGCAAGCCGGTGATTGCCACGCGCATGGGCGGCATGCCTGAACTGATCGAAGACGGGGTGAACGGCCGCCTCTTCGAGGCCAAGGATGATCAGGCCTTGACAGTATTGATCAATGATATGCTCCGCGATGAAACCCGGCTAAAAGCCATGGGCCGTGCCGCGCGCCAAACGGCCGAGCGCGAATTCGATCCGGAAGCGCATTACCGCAAGATGCTGGTGGCGTATCAAAGTCTGTTGCCATAAAACCGTTGCACTCAACCTCATCGGAAAGAGATCATTCAAAAAAATGATTAGACTCGACCCTGATATTTTCGCTTTACTGGCCTGCCCGGCGTGCAAAGCAAGCTTTCGTCGCGAGAATTCTGCACCGGCGGAATTGGCATGCCCGGCATGCGGGCGATCGTATCCGAGTGTGCGCGGCGTTCCGATATTGATCAATGAAGACAATTCGATTTTCTCGATTCAGGATTATGTTCAGCCCAACACGCAAAGCGAGCAGTTGGACAAGCATGTCAGGCAGCGAGGGGGGCTGACTCAGCGCTTGCGTGCACTGATTCCACAAAACGTCAAGAACATCGGCGCTGATGAAAATTACGCAAGATTCGCGCATGCGCTGTTGGAAAGAACTCCGCAGCCTCTCGTTTTGGTTATCGGCGCCGGCGCAGAGGGCGCGGGAATGTCTCAAATTCTGAAAAATCCCACGCTGCGCTTCATCAACACCGAAATTTTTATCGCTTCCAATATTCATCTCGTGGTTGATGGGCATGATATTCCGCTGCAAGCAGAATCGGTTGACGGCGTGATTATTCAGGCAGTGCTGGAGCACGTTGTCGATCCGGCCCGTGTTGTGCAGGAGATTTACCGCGTACTCAAACCCAACGGCCTGGTGTATGCTGAAACGCCGTTCATGCAGCAGGTTCACATGGGGCGGTATGATTTTACCCGCTTCACGCATTTGGGACATCGCCGGCTGTTTCGCCAATTCGACGAAATTGCCAGCGGCGCGGCCTGCGGCGCGGGCAGCGTTTTGGCGTGGTCGATCGAACATTTTTTCCTGAGTTTTGCCGGCAGCAAAAGGGCACTGCGCGCCGTGATTATTCTCATAACCCGGCTGCTCTTCTTTTGGCTGCCCTATCTCGATAAATTGACGATCAAATCGACCGCCACTCTTGACGCTGCCTCGTCTTACTATTTTCTCGGCAGCAAGGGTTTCCAAACTTTACCGGACCGTTTGTTGATTCAACAATACCGCGGCGCACAGCAGTAATTCCGGTCGGTTGGTGATTAAATTCCGGCCACAGTCGCCGTATTTTTTACAGCAGGTTCAAGAACTGTCTCGGCAGGCTGGAACTGTTTCGGCAAAGTTCAACAATCAAAAAGGCGAACACGAGAGCTCTGCTACGCTTTGAGTCAAATGTGAAGTATTCGTAACCCTTGCATCCGCATATCTTCCGTAAAACGCTAACACGCGCCAACGTGCGTATATCTAAATACGCATAGTTGATTTCTGGGCATGTGTTGGCACGCGTGTTGCATGAAAAGCCAGGTCAAAGCAGATTTTGAGAATGAAAGTTACGGCTCGACAACACGATCCCGCCCCGGCGGGGCACATGCATCCAGGATGGGTATTTAACTTTCATGGATGAGATCACAATGATGAGACGAAAGGACACGCCGTTGTGCTGGTCTCGAAAAGTGGGAACGTTTTTTTTGATGGTACTGGCGCCGGTTGTGGCGTTATTGGGTTTGCCAAAGCCGGCTGCAGCGCAGCAAATCCGTAATCACCCCTTCCCGCGCACCGCCCAACTGCAATGGGGCGGCGCACCGGACGAATGGTATGCGAAATTCGATCTGCTCTTCATGCGGCAGGATAACAAGAGTTACATCGACCGCATCCGCGCGCTGAATCCCAATCTCATCTGGTTGGTCATGCGGGATTTCAATCGCGCCGATGAATATCTGAACGGCTTCCCGGACTCATGGTTTTTGCGCGATTCGCGCGGCAATAAGATTGTACTCTACGGCGGAAATACCTACTGGGCGAATTTGTCAGAATTGGCTCCGCGCGCCAGCGGCTCAATCAACGGCATTTCATTCTCAAATCAAACGTTGCTTGATTTCTTTCCTGAAGAGTTGGCGCGGCTGGTGCAGAGAGCCGGCTCGGAGGCGCCTGCATCTGGAATGGAATATGTTCCCGGACGTCGATCTCGACAACAACGGCCAGAACGATCTCACTGAACCGGGCAAGGGTAAGAATTGGGTGATCGAGCGCTGGGTGGCGGGCGTGGACAAATTTCTCAACAAGCTGCGCAGCCTGCTCGGGCCGAACAAATTGATTGTGATCAACACCGGCTCGCAAGATTTGCCGACTGCCTCGGCGGTCAACGGTTTGTATTTCGAAAACACTGGCGGGTTATTCAATTGGGATTACGACAAAAACATCATGCCGCAGCTTCATTCTCGGGCAGCGCAGCCACCGATTTTCACGTTGAACAACAAAACCGATCCGTCAAATCCAACGTCAAAGGGTGTCGGCGGGAGCAAGAACGATTTCATCTACATGCGCTTCGGCCTGGCGCGCGCCATGCTCTTCGGCCAGTATTTCGATTTGCATACCTGGGAGTCGGGCGAACATTATTGGACGGAGTATTATGACGAGTTCGACCTTGACGTAGGCTATCCCACCGGCAACATGTACGAAGTGAAGCGCGGCATCTGGGTGCGCTTTTTTGACAAGGGCGCGGTGATTGCCAACGTCAACAACACCAACACAACGGTGACGGATGCGGAATTGCGTTCCGCGCCGGGTTATGCCGGGCCGTACTGGCGCTTTCAAGGCGGGCAAGACCCGGCGATGAACAACGGCCAGCAATTCAATTCGCTCACGCTCAACGGCCACAGCTTTACCGGCTACGGCAATGCGACGATCATCGTCGGCGACGGCGTGGTTTTGGTGAAGACGCCGCAAACGGTGGTGGCGGACATGGTGATCGACAACGTTCGCAGCGCCACGACGGCCGGATCGCCGGCGGCAAGTTTTTCAGGATCATGGCAGCAGGTTTGTGAGGAAGGCGGGAGCCAGTATTACACGCTGCGCTGCGCTTCGTGGGTGGACAATTCCTACGGAATGCACCTCACCACCGATCGCTCGGCTACGGCGACTTTCCGTCCGAAAATCGGAGTATCCGGCCCGTATGAAGTTTTCGAGTGGCACGGCCAGCCCAACTCGGGCGACGCGGCGACGAGCGTGACGTACACGATCACGCACACCGGCGGCTCGGCCAACAAAACCGTGAATCAGCGCAACAACGTTGGCAGGTGGAATTCGTTGGGCACGTACCTTTTCACTGCCGGCAGCAACGCCGAGGTGAAGATTCTGAGCGCCGGCGCAAGCGGCACGGTGGTCGCGGATGCAATCAAGTTTGTGTATCAAAACGGCAGCGGGCCGGAGCCGGATAATGATCCGCCGGCGCCGCCACAAAATGTCAGGATCGAGAATTGACCTGTCCTGTTGCCTTGCTGTAAGGGATGACGCCATGCGTGACTGGAAAAACAAACTCGCATACCGGATCAGCGGCCAAAATCGCCGCAAGAAATTCGACACCTTCATGCAGGTTTTTGCGCCGGAGGCAACCACCCGGATTCTCGATGTCGGCGCTGCGGAAGAAGAGTACAGCGCCACAGACAATCTTCTTGAAAAGCTGTATCCGCATCAGCGCAACATCACGGCGCTGGGCGTGGACGAGTACCGGAAATTCCGCGCGCGTTATCCCGCAGTTCAGGCGCAGGTGTATGACGGCAAGATTTTTCCATTCCCGGATCAAAGCTTCGATCTTTGCTGGTCGAACGCGGTGATCGAGCACGTGGGCGATCGCGAGCGCCAGATTCTGTTCTTGAAAGAAATCCGCCGCGTCGCGAAAAATGCCTACCTCACCACGCCGAACCGCTTTTTTCCGGTGGAGGTGCACACGCGCACGCCGCTGCTGCATTATCTGCCCAAGCCGCTATTCGAGCGCTATCTGCGGCTCATGGGAAAAGGCTGGGCGGCCGGCGATTACATGTTTCTGCTGTCGTACAACGACATTTGCGGGATTCTGCGGGACGCCGGCATTCAACACTATCGCATCAAACGCAATCACTTGTTCGGTTTCACGCTTGACTTCGTGATCATGTTCGGCGAAAAATTTGAAATCAGCCGGCGGCAACCGCAGGCCGATTTTGCCTATTCACAATAAACATCACAACGTTTTTCAAACCTCGAGCAGCATGAGACGCTTGATTTTCGACCACGGACGGCCGTTTAACCAGGAGACTTTATGGCCGTCCTTTCCATCACCCAGGGGCATGACACCGGCGCCGTCATCGTCAAAGACGGGCGCATACTGGCAGCAATCAGCGAAGAACGGTTGTCACGCATCAAAATGGACACGCAGTTCCCCTCACGCTCGATTCCGGCAGTGATGCAGATCGCGGGCGTGAAACACGAAGACATCAAGCATGTCGTGATTCCCGAGCTGCGCAAGGGCGAAGACATTTTCAAAAATATTTTTCCGAAGTATCCGAAAAGCGTTTTTGCCGGCTCAAAGTCCGCGCGGGCGGGATTTGGCGACCGCACGCGACAATTGGTGATGTCCGGCAGCTTGCTCATGAAAACCTATCCGCGCATGGCGCTGCTGTATCGCCGCTACGAAAAACGCCTGCGCGAGATGTTTCCCCAAGCGCAGTTGCATCGCGTCGAGCATCATTTGACGCACGCCGCTTCGGCGTATTACACCAGCGGCTTCGAAAAGGCTATCGTGATCACCGGCGATGCCTGGGGCGATTTCGTTTCGACGATGGTTTGCCTCGGTGAAGGCAAAAAGATGAGAGCCGTGCACCGTAGCTATTATCCCAATTCGCTCGGGCATTATTACCAAAGCCTGACCAACTGGCTCGGCTTTCGCGGCGGCCGGCACGAGGGAAAAATTCTCGGACTCGCGGCCTTCGGCGATCCCGCCTCACCGGTGTATGATGAAATCAAAGGCCTGTTGGTGTGTGAAGGCCTGGACGTACATGCGCCTTATATGATGGGAAAAATCTGGCACAAAAAAATGCCGTTCGCCAAAAGCAGCATGATGAGCAAGCTGGTGGCCAAATACAAGCGTGAAGACATTGCCGCGGCCTTCCAGCGTCGCTTCGAGGAAGTCGTGACCACGCTGGTGAAGAATGCGATGGAACATTACAAAGTCGACAGTTTCTGCCTGGCCGGCGGCATTTTTGCGAACGTGAAACTGAATCAGCGTGTGTTCGAAGTGCCGGGCGTGAAGCGGGTTTATATTTTCCCGAATATGGGCGATGGCGGCGTCTGCGCCGGCGGCGCACTGTATTACGACATCAATCAAAACGGCTCGCGCGGCAGCGCCCTGCCGCATGCTTATCTCGGCCCGGATTATTCCGAGAAGCAAATGGAAAAGGCGCTGCGCGACAAAGGCGTGCCGTTCGAATATCACAAGGATATCGAAGTCAAAGTTGCCGGATTGTTGACGCAAAACAAAGTGGTGGCGCGTTTCAACGGCGCGATGGAATATGGCCCGCGCGCGCTCGGCAACCGCTCGATCTTATATCCCGCGGTCGATCCGGCGGTCAACAAATGGCTCAACGACCGCCTCAAACGCACGGAGTTCATGCCGTTCGCGCCGGTGACGCTGATGGAGGAAGCGCCGCGCTGCTACAAGAATTTGAGCGGTGCGGAATATCCGGCGCGCTTCATGACGATTACCTTCGATTGCACGGATTTCATGCGCACAAAATCGCCGGCAGCGGTGCACGTTGACAACACCGCGCGGCCGCAATTGATCGACGAACAATCGAATGCCAGTTATTATCGCATCTTGAAGGAGTATTACAAGCTCACCGGCATTCCGAGCATCGTCAATACCAGCTTCAACATGCACGAAGAGCCGATCGTTTGTTCGCCGGAAGACGCCATCCGCGCCTTTCAGCTCGGCCATCTCGATTACCTGGCGCTCGGGCCGTTTCTCATCAAAGGCCAAAACCAAAATTAACTGAGAATGCAACTTCGGAATTAGTAACATGGCGGCAAAGGACGGCGGCCATCAAATGGGCGTGAGGGCATAGCACTTGCCATTGATGCGCCATTATGGACGATGTGAGAGACAATTGTGACGATTACGTACTTCAACTATCTCTGGGACATTGATGGCATCTCCGCCGGGTCTGCGGTCAAAGCCAAAGAGTTCATTGCCGCATTGCGGCGGTTGGGACACACCGCGCATTTAGAGTGGCGCACGCCGCAACCCAAAAATCAAAACGGATTCGGCGGGAAAAATCACGCTGGCATGAAGCCGCGCTTGCAGCCTTATCTGCATGAGCCGAAACGCCTGGTCAACAACTTCCGCCATCTCAGCCAGGAATATTTCCTGCTCAAGCGGCAAAAGCCCGATGTGTTTTTCAACCGCCTGGAATTCTACTATTTCTCCGGATCGTGGCTCTCCCGCCTGTTGAACTTGCCTCTCGTTGTGGAAGCGGATTGCCCGCCGACATTCGAGCACAATACCTTTTACGGCAAGGATTATTTGCATCTGGGCAAATTGCCGGCGCGCATCGAGCTTGCCAACTTGCGCGCTGCGGATGCGGTCATTGTCATTTCAAATGTGCTCAAGAATTATTATATCGAACACGGCATTCCCGCCGGCAAGATGCACGTCATTCCCAACGCCGCGGATCCGCAAAAATTCCGGCCGCTGCCCCGGGATCGCGAGTTCGTGCAGAAATACAACCTCGCCGGGAAAACCGTTGTCGGCTGGGTGGGCGCATTGGTCGGCTGGACCGGCATCGAAAATTTGATCGCCGCAGCGCGCCATGTTTTGGCGACACGGCCGCAGGTATGCTTCATGATGGTCGGCGGAGGCCCCAATCAGGAATTGATGCGCAAGGAGCTGCAAACCGGCGAATATGCCGCGCGCGTGATCCTGCCCGGCACGGTTCCGCATGAAGAAGTGCCGCGCTATCTGTCGTGCATGGACGTGGTACTGGCGCCGTATCCCAAATTGGATTTTTGGTATGCTTCCTCGATGAAAGTTTTCGAATACATGGCCGCCGGCAAGGCGGTACTGGCCAGCGCCGTGGGGCAAATCGCGGAAGTGATCAACGACGGCGTCAACGGCTATCTCTTCGATCCGGATTCGGATACGGAGCTGGTCCGCAAAATCACCGCGCTGACGGATT
>QEVD01000739.1 GCA_003576975.1 Candidatus Zhuqueibacterota bacterium | reverse complement strand
CCGCCCAGCAGAACGAGGGCGATGGCGAAAACAGTTCCGCTCTGCATGGGAGTGATCGTCTTGGTAAGCAACAGCGCAGCGAGAATGACACAGACTGTCAAGAACACAAAACTTGCGGTTTTACCTTTCATGGTTTGCTCCTTTTAAGTTCTTCCAAGCGTTTCAACAATTCATTTCGAACAAATAGTGAATTAACAATAATCTGCCATTGAACACAACTCTAAGCGCGCCGTAGGGCGAGGGCGACATATCTCTGAGTTCATCACAGCTTTTCAATTCCACCGCGCAGCTTTCAGGGCCAAGTTCGTTTGCCGAAGATTCAAAGATGGTGGGTGAACATGTAGACTTTGGCCTCAACGGCGCGCCAGGCATATTCACCAGGAATGTATTCGATAAACCCTCGCTGTGGCAGCTCGTACATTTTGATGCGCATGCCTTCCGCGAAGCGCGCTTTGACCCAGTTCAATTTCCGTTGATAGCCCTCAGTTTTGGGTTTGCTCATGTAGCAAAAGAAACCCTTCGCAGCGACGTTTTCGGTGGTTACATCGATCAGTTTCGTGCGTGTTTTTGTAGGCATGGCGCAGTCTCTGTTTCGATAAAACTATGCGCGCTCGGCAGAGTTGCTCTCACCCATTTCAATGCCCATTCTCTGCATGTCTCGCAGCATTCGCCTCGGTTCGACAAAATGCGCCTGCGTCCACATGCCGGGCTTCCGGCCGGAGCCGTCCAAATACTGCAAGAGCGTTGCGACGACAGGAATAGCAGTGAAAACATAACCATCGGCATGTGACAAAATCAGATTGCGCGAGAGGGCCTTGCCATTTTTCATCCCCGAGGCTTCGACCTTCAAGCGCGTGCCAAAGGGCGGTTTGGAGAAATTTCGCAGACCCCAACCCAAAACTTTGGCGAGCGGCTTGACGCTGCGCTTGCCGAACAACTTGTACAACGGCCAGATGAACGGAAAGACGAGCCAGTCAACAAACCAGTTGAAACCGCCAACATAAAAGCCGGTTTCTTGCAGGCCGGGATACATTGCGGGCAAGCTGTTGATTTCCTCAATCGGCATCGGCACACAGTAGCTTCTGCCAAACGGTTCGCCGAAGTCCATCCCAATCGTATCGAACATGCCGAGCCACCGCACCTTTTGCCATTTGCTGTTTTTGAAAACGGCGCCGGAGAAATGATTCATGAATTCGATCAACTCCGCGCATGTCTCATCGCCCAGCGACAAATCCCGCCAGTTGATTTTGATAACGCTGCCGACACGCGCCATTTGAAGCCGGTCAAATCTTTCGGCGATATGGCGGATCATGACCGCCGGCAGTCCGGGATGAAAACCGCCGTCGGTGATGAAGCAAAGCCCGGCCGATCGAATGTCATTCTCAATAGATTTTAAGTAGCCGATTTTGGCATGGGAGAATTGAATGTCAAAGAAATCGCATTGCGAGGCCAGCGCTGCTTCTGCGATCGGCCGCGTGAACTGCGTTGTGCTCGAAGCCACAATCACCATATCCGCATCGGCAAAGACGCGTTTGAGGCTCTCCACTTCAGCCGCGTTGGCAAACGCGCCGGCAACACGCCGGCTCTGTGATTGCTC
>QEVD01000738.1 GCA_003576975.1 Candidatus Zhuqueibacterota bacterium | reverse complement strand
CAGCATCACGCATCCCACCTGGAAAAAGAATACGTGAGCTGTGACTGCGAAACGAGAAAGCCTGGCGCTGGTTGAGCGACGGGCTTTTTTTGTTTTCAGGCCAACGACATTTGCCTTGGTAGCCGGACTTCGTTCGGACGAAAACCGGCTTGCGCTGCACGACATTCCGCTTCCGGTCAAATTGCTCCAACGCTGTTTGGCGCTTCCCTGTTGCTTCTGCCTGATGAAAACCCTACTTTGGGGCTTTCAATCGCAGCAATTCCAGAGTACTGTTACATTTGTTTATATGAGCATCCTGTCATTCTGGAAGAATCTGGTGACGTTCCAGGCCTGATGCCGAGCTTTTCACAAAACCCTGCTTGGCGGAATGACACTTCAAGAAACACTCCTACAAATTTGGGTAACAGAGCACCGAGCTTGGTGATATTTGAAATGATCATTACCCGAACAGCCATTTCGCGGAAAACAAGTTGAGCTGTCATGCCCAACGCAGAAACTGACATCACGCAATTGCTTCTCGATCTGAGCGGCGGCCGTCGCGCCGCGGTGGATGCGCTCATGCCGCTGGTTTATGAAAAACTGCACGCCATGGCGCAGCGGCAACTGCGCGGTGAGCGGGCCGGCCATACGCTGAACGCCACGGCTTTGGTTCATGAAGCCTATCTCAAACTCAGCGACCAGCGGCGTGTCACCTGGCAGAACCGTGCGCATTTCTTCGCCCTCGCGGCGCAGGCCATGCGCCGTATTTTGATCAGCTACGCGCACAGCCGTCTCGCAGAAAAGCGCGGCGGCGGCCAGCCGCTGGTGACCTTCAATGAACAAGCCGGGCCCCGCGCTGCGCGCGCCGAAGAACTGGTGGCGCTGGATGAAGCGCTTTCCGAATTGGCAACCCTCAATGAGCGTCAAAGCAGGGTGGTGGAGTATCAGTTCTTTGGCGGGTTGAAACACGAAGAGATTGCCGAAGTGCTTGGCGTTTCCGTGCCCACTGTGCGGCGTGATTGGCGGCTGGCAAGGGCGTGGCTCAGCAAACAACTCAAGAATTTTGCTTGATCGGGCGAGCACAACGGCAGACCGTTTTGTGACAAGCGTTTAGCTTTTCACAAGTCCAGGTTATCTTGCAAGAAATTTTTTACACCACCCAATGGCTCAATTTGGACGCCAGTCAAAAAAACGCGCCATTTTTATTTGTACACACCACTCCGCATGCAGCCAGATGGCGGAGGGCCTGTTGCGCCATCTCGCCGGCGATCGTTATGAAGTTTTCAGCGCAGGCACGCAAGCGACGCGCGTCAATCCGCTGGCAATCAAGGCCATGGCAGAGAAAGGCACCGACATTTCACGGCACACTGCGGATCATATCGACAAATACATGAATATGGAATTCGACTACGTAATTACCGTTTGCGATAGCGCGAACGAGACATGCACCTATTTTCCCGCGAACGAAACACAGTGGCATTGAAGGTTTGAAGAGCCTTCTGCTGCCATGGGAACAGAAGAAGAACGTTTGAAACAGATTCCAATTGCCAGCGCGATTCGAGAGGAATGAGCTTTTTTCCTCGTCAAGAAAAAACAGTATAAAAATTCCGCTTGCATTTTACC
>QEVD01000737.1 GCA_003576975.1 Candidatus Zhuqueibacterota bacterium | reverse complement strand
CAATTCATCCCTCGTCCCAGCCAATACGCCACGGACCTGGAGAAAACGCTGACATTCGCAATTGAGAAGAAATGCGAGCGTGCCCTGTTGGTCGGCATTACCGGCCTGCGGCTCGATCATCAACTCGTCAATCTCAACATCGCTGAGAAATTTTGCACGCAACTCGCGATTGAAACGCATGACGATTACGGCATCGGTAGCTTTATCGTTGCCGCGCAAAAGCCCGCGACTGCCACATTCAAAAGCTTTGCCGGCCAGCAAGTTTCGCTGATCGCCTTCCGGCGCGTTACCGGCATCACAACGCAGGGCTTAAAGTATCCGCTTGCCAACGAAGACTTAGAATGGGCGGTGCGCGACGGCCTGAGCAACGAGACGCTGGCGGAAGAATTTTCGGTGTCTGTGCAACGCGGCAATCTGTTTTGCTATCGTGTTCGTCGGGGAATGGTTAATGGGTAATGACGAATGGTGAATTGTTAATTGGCCAGTAACCAACGATGCTGCCTTCGACAAGCTCAGGCAGCGCTCGCCAGCAACTAGCAACAAGCAACCAGAATCCAGCAACCAATCTTGAAACTCCTCCTCATACAACCTCCGGTCGCCGATTTTTATCAAACCACCATGCGCACGCTGCCGGTGGGTTTGCTCTATCTTGCCGCCTCGCTGCGCAGCAACGGCATCAGCGTTGAGATTCTTGACTGTCAGGCAACCGAGGAAAAGCGCGTCATCGAGACGCCGGCGGAATTTGCTTACCTCAAGCCCTTTTATCGTCCCGGCAATTTGAGTCCGTTCAAACTCTACGGCCATTACCGGCACTACGGATTATGGTGGGACGATATTCGTGCGCGCATACGCGCGAGGCCTTGCGTGTTGCCGCGCTTGTCAAAGAAATCGATCCTGCCAAACCCGTGATCATAGGCGGCGCGCATGTCAATGCCTGCCCGCAGCAAGTTCTCTCCGATCCCAACGTCGATTTCATACTGCTCGGCGAAGGCGAGCGCACGCTGCCGGAATTGGCTGTCGCGCTGTATGAAAATCGCTTGCGGGACCTCGAAACGATTTGCGGGGTGGGTTATAAAACGCGCGGCAAGTTGCATGTGCCGGAGCACGGCGATCTCATCGAAGATATCGAAGCACTGCCGTTGCCGGCGCGCGATTTGATCGAGGCCTCGCGCTACCGGCTGGGACGCAAGCGGCTGACGATGATCGTCACCAGTCGCGGCTGCCCTTATCATTGCACGTTCTGCTCGATATTTCTCACCGCCGGACGGCAATTTCGCGTGCGCTCGATCAACAGCATCATCGACGAAATGAAAATCTGCCGCGCGCAATTCGGCATCGAGGTTTTTGACTTCGAAGACGATAATTTCAGCTTCGATCAAAAACGCGCGGCCGCCATTCTCGCGGCGATTCGCGAGGAATTCGGCGAAGGCGGCCTCGAGCTGCACGCGATGAACGGCATTTCCGCCGCCAATTTGAGCGAAAGCTTGGTGGAGGAAATGAAACGCAGCGGCTTTCGCGCCCTGAATCTCGCGCTGGTAACCAGCGACAAGCAACGCCAGCGTGAAATCAAACGGCCGGGATCAACGCCGCATTTTGATCGCATTGTCGCCCGCGGCGCGGCGCTCGGTTTGGAGATGGTGAATTATCTCATTCTCGGCCTGCCCGAGGCAACCCTCGAGGAAATGATTGCCTCGATCATTCATCTCATGGAGCGGCCGGTGTTGATCGGGCCCAGCGTGTTTTATGCCACGCCCGGCACCGAGAGTTTTGCGCAATGCGTTGCCGCCGGCCTGCTGGCTTCGCCGGAATTGGCGTTGCAGCGTTCCACCGCGTTTCCCGTTGAAATGCCAAATTTTTCGCGCCGGGATTTGGTGACGTTGTTCCGC
This sequence comes from Candidatus Zhuqueibacterota bacterium, assembly GCA_003576975.1. Lineage (GTDB taxonomy): Bacteria > Zhuqueibacterota > Zhuqueibacteria > Zhuqueibacterales > Zhuqueibacteraceae > Coneutiohabitans. Next base: position 574 of record QEVD01000737.1, on the reverse strand, counting down.
ATTTGCCGTTTGCTGAATTTTATCAAGGCCCGTTTGGATGCGCAGGCCTCGGAGGACGGCGAGGAAGAATTCGAACTTGCGCAAATGTTTTCCTCGCCGCAGTTGCCGGAGTTTTTGCCGCAAGCCGGGGAAGCATACACGTTCACACAAAAACTCACTGAAGCCGAGATTGGCAATTGGCTGGCGCGCGCATTTTTTCACGATGAAACATTTCTCGGCATGCGCCTGCTGCGCCGCGCGCCGCAGAAAATTGTTTATGAAGTTTATGAAGAAAATTTTTCCCCGCGTGTGGTTGGATTATTTTTGGAGGAAGCTCAACACAAGAAGATTTGCGGCGTGAAGCAGGCAAGGGCATTTTTGCGTTTACCTGCGAAAGTGAGCGGGGTAATGCTTGCGGCTGCCGCACCCTGAGCTTGTCGAAGGGTGCTGGCTTCGACAAGCTCAGCCAGCGATGAAGTACAACTAGTGCACTGTTACCTTAATTGTTGTACGCTTCCGCGTAGCGGCTTTTGAGTTTGGCTCGTGCCTTCGCGGTGGTAAAGCGCCATTTTACGGTCGCACGTGCCCGATTGCG
>QEVD01000122.1 GCA_003576975.1 Candidatus Zhuqueibacterota bacterium | reverse complement strand
GGCGGCGCCTGGCATGGCGAATGGGGCTCGGATTGGAATCCCGCACTCGAAAATTTTGTCGCGCACGGCTTGCCTTATTTTGAAGTCGGCAAAAATTTCCAATACAATCGCCTCGGTTATGCACTGGCAGGCAAAGTTATGGAACGGCTGAGCGGGCGCGCCGTTCCATATTTAATGGAAGAATGTTTGTTCAAGCCGTTAAACATGCAGCACGCAACGGTTGATAACACTTATGGCAGTTTGTATGCAACCAGCCATGACCTGGCGAAATTCGCGCAAATGCTGCTGAATCGCGGCAGTTATGGTGAATATTCTTTTTTCTCTGCAGAAAGCTTCGACCGCCTCCTGCCGGCTTCCTTGGAAGCGATCAATCCTCAAATCCAACAACGCTGGGGCATTGGCGCTGCGCCGCTGGGTGGACACGGTTTGAGCGATAAAGCCTTTGGCCATGAAGCGGCCTCCGGCGCGATTTTTCGTATGGATCCCGCGCAAGAGTTGATTCTCATTGTTGGCCGCAACCATGCCGGCGTGAAATACGATCATTTTGCCTCGCGTTTTATCGAGGCATGTACGTTGCCGTTACGCGCTGCCCCAAACCGGTAATCCGAGTTTCGTTGCCAATTTCCTTGATCAAATTGAATTCCAAAAGATCGCACAAGCACGAACAACTCAAGCTGCTGCTGCCCGTCATTCTGCCGGTGCTGTTGCTCTCGATTTTCCCGCTGGCACGCGGCATTTATCTTGGCTTTACCGATTATCGCCTGGGCGATCCCATTCAGTTCAATGGCATCGAAAATTATATTCAACTCGCGCGGGATGAGTTTTTTTGGCAATCGTTCCGCGTGGGGTTGGTGTGGACATTGGCCGTAACTGCCGGCCAAGTGCTGCTCGGTTTGGCGCTGGCGATGTTGTTGAATACGAAAGTTCGCTTTACGTCGGTTTATGCTGTTTTGATGCTCGCGCCCTGGGCCATGCCGCCGATCATTCGCGGCATTGTGTGGCGCCAGATTTATGATATGGATGCCGGCTGGTTGAATGCCGCATTGTTGCATCTCGGCTGGATTGCCAAGCCCGTCAATTGGCTCTCGAGTTTTGAGCTTGCCGTTCCCGCCGTGATCATTGCCGGCATCTGGGGCGAGATTCCCAAAGCCGCGGTGTTTTTGCTCGCCGGCCTGCAGTCTATTTCCTCGGATTTGTATGAAGCGGCGCGGCTCGACGGCGCAAACACGATCCGCGAGTTTTTTCATATCACTTTGCCGGCGCTGACGCCGGTGCTGGCGGCGATCGTATCGCTATCCTTCATGTGGAACTTCAACACGTTTGGTTTGGTGTGGGTGTTGACGCAAGGCGGACCGGGCGGATTGACGCGGCTGCCGATGCTGGCGGCGTATGAAGAGGCCTTTCGTTACGGTTATGTCGGCTATGCCGCCGCCATCGGTAATGTTATGGTTATTGTGATATCATTGGTTCTCTTTACCTATTTGCGTATTCAGTTTCGCGAACGGCTGGCTTAGAATTTTAATACAGCAAACACATGCCAAAGCTTAACGCGTTGTTAAAAAATGCAAGCACCCAGATCGTGCTGATCGCTTTTATCACGTTTCTGCTGTTCCCATTGCTTTGGGTGCTGACCACCTCGTTCAAAACCACGCCGGAAATTTATGCCGGCGTGCCCGGGCTGTTGCCGGCGTCTTTTTCTCTGGAACATTATCAAACCATCCTGCGCGGCAGCAACGTGCTGGCCGCCATCCGTAATAGTCTGATGGTCGGCTTGCTGTCCACATTTCTCGGCGTCATTGTTGCTTTGCCCGGCGCTTACGCCCTCGCGCGTTTTCGATCCGCGCTGAACCAGGCGGTTCTGGGCTGGATATTGACCTCACAAATTTTTCCAGCCATCTTGATCATGATTCCGCTTTATGTCTTGTTGCGGAGTCTGCGGTTGACGGATTCGTTGCCGGGATTGGCGTTGGTCTACGTTGTCTGGTCCCTGCCATTTGTGTTGTGGATGCTGCACGGTTACTTGAAAAGCATTCCGGTGGATTTGGAAGAAGCCGCGGCTATTGACGGCGCCACGCGTGCTCAAATCATTTTTCGCATTCTGCTGCCGACGCTGCTGCCCGCGCTGGGGGCTGCCATGCTGTTCACGTTTATTTCGGCGTGGAACGAATTTTTTTTCGCGTTGGTGTTAATGAAAAGTCCGGATGCCGTCACCTTGCCGGTGGAGCTGGCGCGCTATACCGGCATGGAAGGCCAGGCACGTACCGGGCCGCTGGCTGCGGCCAGCGTCGTTGCCACGGTGCCGTCATTGTTATTGTTTGCCATTATTCAAAAATGGTTCGCTGGCGGTTTGCTCGCCGGCGCTGTCAAAAATTGAATTTCCGTCTACGCTTATGTTGCGAAGGTTTTTTATCACGCTGGCTCTCTTCGCAGTTGCGTTTGCCCTCTGGCAATATTTTAAGAATTCTTCTCCAGAGAAAGCCTCTCCGAAATTGCGCTTCGTGAGTTTGGCCTGGCAGGAGCAAGCCCTGCAGACGAATTATGATCTGGTGGCGGTGTGGAATGCCGCGCATCCGGACATACCGGTGGAGTACGTGCAAGGCACGTGGGGCTCGATTCATGATTATTTGATCACAGCATTCGAAACCGGCGATATTCCGGATGTTTTTCATTATGAATCCTCCATCATCGTTGATTTTGCCATTCGAGGATATTTGGCCGACCTTGCGCCGATGATTTCAGCAGAGATGAAGAAAGATATTTTGGAGGTGGCCTGGGCTTCGGTGACGCGTTCGAACCATGAGATTACCGGCGTGCCTTTTCTGATGGAATCTTTGATCGTTTTGTATAACCGGGAGGCATTCGCTGCCGCGGGCATCGCGCCGCCGGCATTCGAACAGCCGTGGACGTGGGATGATTTGCGCCGCGCCGCGCGGCAATTGACGCGCGATACCAACGGTGACGACATCACCGATCAGTGGGGCGCAGCTTTTGGCTTGCGCAATTCCGCGAATATTGTGATGAATCTTTCCATCAGTTTTGGCGGATCTTTCTTTCGCAAGCAGGATGGCAAGTACACGGTTCAGGTCGGTTCCGCGGAGGAAACACTCTTGCAAGAGATTCACGGCATGTTGTATGAAGATCAAAGTGCGGCGCTGGCCAGCATTGGGCAATCGGGCGCCGGCATGATTCCCGGATTTTTCAGCGGCAAATATGCCATGCTTATCGGCATTGGCGCATGGGCGCGGCAACAGCTTGTGGAAAATGCTCCGGCCGATTTTCACTGGGCGGTGCTGCCGCCGCTTAAAGCCGAGACGCAGAATACCGGCATTAGCACACAAACGTTGAGCATTCCGAAAAAATCGCGCCATCAAGCCGAGGCCATGCGCTTTATCGAGTTCATGCTCAACACCAAAAACATGACGCGCCTCGCACAAAGCGATTGGATGATTCCCACGCGGCAATCGTGCTTGCGGTTGCCGCAGTTTCAGACGGCAAATGACGGCTGGGACATTGTTACACAGTCTGCTCAATATTTGACCGTCGGGCCGTGGCTTGGCGCTCCGGGCTACGTCGAATGGAAGAGCCGGGTTGCCAACCCGGTTTTGCAGGAATTCTTTGCCAACCGGCTCTCGCTTGCAGAAACATCGAAGCGCATCGAAAGGGAAAGTAACCTCGTGTTATCGCGATATCAAATGCGGGACGAACCATGGTGACGGAACTCGTCGATCGTGCGCGTGGCGCGTTCATGGGCCTTGCCATCGGCGATGCGCTCGGCAGTCCAACCGAAGGAAAAACTCCGGCGCAAATTCAGCAGCGTTGGGGGCGCGTTACAGATTTTTTGACGGAACAACCGGCCGGCACGGATGATACGGAATATGCTTTGTTCAGTGCGCGTTTGTTGCTGCGCCATGGCTTTGCTTTGACCTCGGCAAACGTGGCACAAGCCTGGCGCGACGAAATCATCTCGGGAAAAAACGAATACAAAGGCGCCGGTTTCAGCGAGATTCTGACCATCGCAAATCTTAAGCGCGGTTTGCAGCCGCCGCAATCCGGGCAACATCTTCACAGTTGGAGTGATGGCCTGGCTATGCGCGCCGCGCCTTACGGCATTGCTGCAGCCGGTAATGCCCAACTCGCGGCAAAGCTGGCTGAAATTGACGGTGTCGTGAGTCATGCCGGTGAAGGCATTTATGCGGGAAAAGCCGTCGCCGCGGCCGTTGCACTTGCCATGAGCGGAGCGGATGATGATCAAATTCTCGCGGCCGCGCTGCAAGCCGTTCCGGAAGAGTCCTGGTGTGAGTATGCGATCTGCACAGGCATTGCAATTGCGCGGAATCATCTTGAATTCTGGGACGCTCCGCAAGCGTTATATGATGCGCTGGTGTGCCGTTATTATCATTGGGCTGATCTCGCGCCGGAAGCCGTGGGTTTGGCATTCGGTGTGATTGCCGCTGCCCGCGGCAATTTTGAGCAGGCGGTGATTGGCGCGGTGAATGCCGGTCGTGACACGGATACCGTTGCCGCGATTTGTGGCGCCATTACCGGCGCGAAACACGGCTATTCTTCACTGCCCGCGCATTGGTCAAGCAGAATTCAAGCGGCGCGCGGCGCGTGCATTAAAACCGTTGCGGGTATGGATATTCTATCAACCGCAGATGCCCTGGCAGCGCTTGCTGCCCGCCAGGAGGATGTTGATGAATGATCTCCGCCTGCGCGTGCGCAATGCCATGCTCGGCCTGGCATTGGGTGATGCGATAAGCTGGCCTGCGATGTTTCATCGAAGCGTTGCATTGCCATTTTGGACCAGGCGAATCCGCCGTGAAATTGATGCCGCCTGCGAAGATAACAACACGCTTCCCCTAGCCATGCCGTTTTCGTTGAATCGGCCCGCTGAGGTGTTTTCGCTGGCCCCGGCAGACGATACGGAATGGGCGGCATTCACCATGAAAAATCTCCTGCATCAGCAAGGAAATTTCAATGGCGATCTCTGGCTTTCAAGTTGGCAGGAGTTGGCGTACGCCGAAAACATCAAAGCCAGTGTGAGCATTCAAGTCGCGCTGGCGCATCTGCGAAAATCAATACAACCGCCGAACAGCGGCCGCTATAATCCGCATTATTTCGATGACAGCGCCGTCGCGCGCGCGGTGCCCATTGGCGTCGTTTGCGCCGGGCAAGCTCAATTTGCAGCAACTCTTGCCGCGCGTGACGCCGAAATTACAAATGCGGAAGACGGGTTATGGGCGGCGCAAGCCATGGCGGCCGCAATCAGCATGGCGGGCAGCGGCGCGGCGTTGGATGTGGTTTTGGCGTGTGCTCTCGCGCAGCTTCCGCCGGCATCATGGATTCGACGAACCGTTGAAGAAGCGCTTGCCCTTTGTGATCCCTCACAATCCACACTGGCTGTTGTGCCATCATTGAGCGAGGCGATCATCAATCGCGAGTACAACTATGGCAACGTTGCGCCGGAAACCTTTGCGCTAACCCTGGCCATTGTTAAGCAAACGCGCGGCGAGTTTGAAGCGGCCATGATGATGACAACAACTTTTGCGAAAACGGCTGATTCTGTGCCGGCATTTGTGGGCGCACTGTGTGGCGCGATGGCCAAACATGATATTCTGCCGTCGAGTTGGGGCACGCGCCTGCAAGAATTGCGGGGTCTGTGCATTCCTGCTTTGTGCGGAGTTGATTATATCGCACTCGTTGAACAGCTTGCCGATTTGGCGCAAGCGAGGGGTGTTGCGTGAAGATCTCCTGGATCGACCCGATCGAACTGGTGCAGCATGAATTGCGACAGCAGCGCGAGCAAGGCGGTGAGGTTGCGCCTTTGCAACAACGGTGGAATGATATGCAGCGTGTTGCTTTGGATGAAAATGAATTGCGGCAGCACGCGCTAGCCCTGTTGCATGAAATTGCTGACATGGGCGCGAAACCGCAGCGTGATGAGCCTTCAGATATAGCGGAGATTGCGGCGGCGCGACCCGCCCGGCCAGCGCCCGTGGCAAAGGCGGCTCTCAGTGAAATAGATTTATATGATCGTATTTTAGGGGGATGGTTGGGCCGCGCCGCCGGCTGCGCACTGGGCAAGCCGGTGGAAAAACATCCGCGCGCCGTTATTCGCCAGTTGTTGGAATCGAACGGCACCTGGCCGCTTTCGGATTACATCACCGCGGCAGGCATGCCACAAGAATTGCTGCAAAAATTTCCGTGGAACCGCCATTCGGGCCGTGAGAGTTTGAGGGAAAATCTCGTGTGCATGCCCGAGGATGATGATATGAATTATCCCATGCTCAATCTACGCGTTCTCGAAATCTACGGATTGAATTTTACCACGGAGAATATTGCCGAATGTTGGTTGAGCATGCTGCCGGTGTTGTCAACGTTTACAGCGGAACGCGTGGCCTATTTAAATTTGCTGCAAGGATGGCGGCCGCCGCAAACAGCTATCCGCTGCAATCCCTATCGCGAATGGATCGGTGCGCAAATTCGCGCGGATTTGTGGGGATGGATTTCGCCGGGCGACCCGCAGGCAGCGGCCGAGCGGGCATGGCGCGATGCGCGTTTGAGTCACACCGGCAACGGTATCTACGGGGAAATGTTTTTCGCTGCTGCCATTTCCGCGGCGTTTGTGGTTTCAGAACCTCGCCAACTCATTGCGCAAGGTTTGCAGCAGATTCCGCAAGAGTCGCGTCTGGCGCAGGCGATTGAATTTGTGCTCGCGCTTTATGATGAAGAAAAAAATTGGGAAAATGCCGTGGACCGGCTTTATGAAAAATTCGGACACTATCATTGGGTGCATACCAATAACAATGCCGCATTGGTGACTGCGGCGTTATTGTACAGCGATGGCGACTACGAACGTGCAATCTGTTATGCCGTCATGGGAGGGTGGGATACGGACAGCAACGGCGCAACCGTCGGTTCCATTCTTGGGACAATGCGCGGCGCGAAACATTTGCCGGAAAAATGGATTGCGCCTTTGCACAATCGCATCCGCAGCAGTTTGAAAGGTTTTGACAACGCCGCTTTCGATGATTTGGCGCGGCGGACCATGCGGCAAGCCGTTGCGTGAGAGTTTTTCATGTTGAGATGTTTGCACATGATACGACGCTCGAATCCGAAACCATGTTCATCATTTCTAGTTCAACTTTCTCATGCTTGATCAACAAACACTCTATGATCGTGCCCTGGGCTGCTTGATCGGCCTGGCCATCGGCGATTCCTTCGGCGATGCGGCGCGCACGCCTGACAACCATTTTTTTTACGGCATCACGACGGATTTCCGTCCCGGCGTGCCAGCGCCCGGCACTGATGATACGGAATTTGCGTTGCTCACTGCCGACACGTTAGTGCAATGCAAAGGGGAATTGACTCTGGAGCATGTGCTGGCGGCTTGGCGCAAGCACGTCATCTCTTTGGAGATCATGAATCGCGGCGGCGCCAGCGAACGAGAGGCGGCCGCCAACATTCGGCGCGGCATTTTGCCCCCGCTTTCCGGGCAGTATAATTCTTATCATATGAGTGACGGCGCTGCGATGCGCGTCGCGCCCATCGGCATCGTGTGCGCCGGCAATCCCGCGCGCGCCGCGCACCTCGCGGAGATCGATGCCAGCATCAGTCATTGGCGCGAAGGCATATGGGGCGCGCAGGCGGTGGCTGCCGGAGTGGCGGCAGCAATGATTGGCAAGCCGGTTGATGAGATTATCGCTGCGGCTTTACAAGCGATTCCGCAGGACTCATGGTTGTCTTTTGCCATGCAGCGAGCGTTGCGCATCATCGCCGCAAACGCCACCTGGGAGGACGCCTGGATGCCGCTGCATGAGGCGTTGTGGAGCGAGTATAAAGCTGTTGTTCCCGAGGCCGTGACTTCAGCCTTTGCGGTTTTCAAGATGATGCAGGGCGATTTTAAAAAAAGCATCATTTGGGGCAGTAATTTTGGGCGCGATGCCGATACCATCGCTGCAATTGCCGGGGCATTAAGCGGCGCGATGCACGGCGCCAGCTTGATCCCAAAGCCGTGGATCGAAAAAGTGCGTTATGCGGCCGGCACGTGTCTGCCCTTCACCCGGGGAATGGATTTGGAAAACGTTGCACAGCAATTGGTCGCCTTGATTAAATGAACAGCTCACCGCGACACAAGTTTGCCCATGCCGGCAAATGCGGCGAGGGCGTGCGTTCGGATTGTTACGTTGAAATCAAGCTTCGGAAAACCGGAGGCCTCGATATAAATCTTCGCAGCAAAGTTGCTGCGATGTACGGGGAAGCCATACGGGAACTGGCCGTGCAAGTCGTGAATCATGCCCGCATCGCGCATGCTGAAATTTTTATCGACGATAGCGGCGCATTGCCCTTCACCTTGCATGCGCGCCTTGAGACGGCCGTGCAGCGTTTGCTGGGCGATGAAACGTTTGAGTATCATCCTATCGTGCCAGCCGTTCAGCGTTCTGCCACAGTAAAAGATCGCATGCGGCGTTCGCGGCTGTACTTGCCGGGCAATGAACCGAAATTTTTTATCAACGCGGGCCTGCACCAGCCGGATGCGGTAATTCTCGATCTTGAAGACAGCGTTGCGCCGGAAGAAAAAGATGCGGCGCGCAATTTCGTCAAACAGGCGTTGCGTCAAATTGATTTTCGTGATGCTGAAATCATGGTGAGAATCAACCCCGGCGAGTTGGGGCGCAAGGATTTGCTCGCGATTGTGCCGCACGGTGTGCAAGTGATTCTCGTACCGAAATGTGAGTCAGCACAAACCATTGTCGAAGTCATGCAAGACATCGAGAAACTAAGGCGCGAGCATAAACTTACCCAAGAAATTTTTCTCATCCCCATCATCGAAAGCGCCCTGGGCGTGATCAAAGCTTTTGAAATAGGCTCAGCCAGCGACCGGGTTTGCGCGCTGGCAATCGGACTGGAGGATTACACGGCTGATCTGGGCGTACAGCGCACTGTGAAGGAAACAGAAAGTTTGTTTGCCAAGAGCATGCTGGTGAATGCCGCCCGAGCCGCCGGCATTCATGCGCTCGCCAGCGTCTACGCCGAGGTTGATAACACCGAAGGATTGCGGCAAAATGTGTTGGCTGCCAAAACCCTCGGTTTTGCCGGCATGGGTTGTATTCATCCTCGCCAAATCAAAATTATTCACGAAGCCTTTGCCCCGAGCGTTGAGGAAATCAACCAAGCTCAAAAAATTGTGTTTGCCTTTGAGCGCGCGCAGCAAAAAGGCCTTGGCGTGATTGCGCTGGGTACGAAAATGATCGATATGCCAATTGTTAAGCGGGCGCAAACGACGCTCGCGCATGCTCTGCACGCTGGATTGATTTCCCCAGATTGGCGTGAGCATTCAAATAATGTTTAACCTCCTTGCTGTTCAAGGTCATTGCGGGGCAGCGCAAGCAGATAGGCAGAGTCTATTTGCCCGACGAACTTACTTTGAAATTGTCCTGAGTAACCGCTAAATAGTCTCTCATGAATTCAACTCTGAGTGAAAACGCCGCCCGGCGTTGGGTGCCAACCGTGATCAATGGCGAAGAGCATTCGCCGTTTCAAGGGATCGGCGCATTCAGGCCGCAAGGCCGCAAGGCAAGATCACTGATCCGAACATGCGCCGACTATCCCTCCGACGGAAATAAAACGATTGCGACGCTGCGTGAAGCATTGCAGCGCAGTGGCTTGCGCGACGGCATGACGCTTTCCACGCATCATCATTTGCGCAACGGTGATGCGCTGACCTCGTTGCTTTTCGCCGCAGTAAAGAGTCTGGGAGTAAAAAATATTCGTTGGTTCCCGAGCGCCTCGTTTCCGGTGCATGAGTACTTGCTGCCCCATCTTGAAGATGGCACGATTCATCACATCGAAGGCAGTCTCAATGGCCCGCTCGGCAAGTTTGCGTCATTGGGAAAAATGGCCGGCACGGGAATTCTGCGCTCGCACGGCACACGTTATCAAGCGGTGCAAGATGGTGAAGTGCATATTGATATCGCCGTCATTGCCGCGCCTACCGCTGATGCGTTTGGAAATGCCAATGGCGTGTACGGCAAATCAGCGTGCGGGCCGCTCGGTTTTGCGCTGGCAGACTCGGATTACGCTGATCGCGTTATTATCGTCACGGACAACCTGGTGCCGTTTCCGTGTGTACCCTGGCATATTCAAGGCAACAACGTCGACTACGTCGTGCACGTCGATTCTCTCGGTGATCCCTCCAAAATTATTTCCGGTACAACAGAGATAACGAAAAGCCCGGATCGTTTGTTGATTGCGGAATACCTCGCGCGCTTTGTCGAGGAAGCGGGCTTGATGCGGGAGGGGTTTTCGTTGCAAGCCGGCGCAGGAGGGACGAGCCTGGCGTTCGTGCAATTTCTAAAAGAGAGGATGAAGGCAAAGAACATTAAGGCGCGATTTGTGCGCGGCGGCAGCACGAAACATCTCGTGCAACTATTAGAAGAAGGCTTGACGGATTATATTTTGGATGGACAAGCTTTCGATCAGGAAGGCGTGCGATCGTTGCGGGAAAACTCGCGGCATGTGAACACCAGCCCGTTCACGAGCTATAACTATCACGGGAAGGGCAACTTCGCTTCAATGGTGGATATTGTTGTGTTGGGCGCAACAGAAGTGGATGTTGACTTTAATGCCAACGTGGTAACGCACTCGGATGGCTACCTTCTTCATGGCCTGGGCGGCTGGCAGGACTGCCTTTTTGCAAAGTGCGTGATTCTCGCGGTGCCATCGTTTCGTGATCGTGTGCCCATCATTGTTGACCGGGTCACTACGTTGTGCGGCCCGGGGGAGATGATTGATGTGATCGTTACCGAACGCGGCATTGCGGTGAATCCGTTGCGTGAAGATTTGCTGGCCGCGCTCACAAATTCATCCTTGCCCTTGCGCACCTTGCAGGAAATTCAGCAGGAGGTGCATGCGATTTGCGGCGGACCGCCGGCGCCGCCCAAGCTCGAGCGCCAGCAGCCGGTAGCCGTCGTGAAATGGGTTGATGGTACGATACTAGACGCGATTTTTCGTGTTTTGGATTAGCCGAGCAGGCACTGGCCATCAAAATGCCAGCAAAATCCTGCGCACGATAATGATCAAAATGAAAAGCGCAATCGGGCTTAGGTCAAGCGACACACTGCTCAAATTTATTGACCGCAACATGCCGCGCAGCGGGCTTAGCAATGGTTCATAAAATCGACCCAGCCAGGCTCTGGCTTTGATGGTACCGGGACTTTCGATCCATGACAGTACCACGTAAACCAGCAGTCCCAAAGCATAGATATCCAACAATTGTGCAATGAAATACATGTCTCCCTCACAGAAAATTTAGCTGCGGTGTGAGCCTGAGGTTCACCAATGAAATGCACATTCCGGTTTATTGGGCGCGTGCTTCTGCAATCCACGCCAAGACTTGGCGCACATTGGCGCTAATGGCGGCAAAGTTGCCGGACTTCACCAATTCTTTGCTGATGAGATTGCTGCCCATGCCCAGACAGGCGGTGCCGGCTTTGATCCACGCTTGCACACTTTCTTTGGTGGCTTCCACGCCGCCGGTGGGCATGATGCGCGTCCACGGCATGGGGCCGAGCACGGCTTTCACAAAAGCCGGGCCGCCCACTTGCGCGCCGGGAAATATTTTGACGATCTCCACCCCCAATTCTTCTGCCGCAGAAATTTCACTGACACTGCCGCAACCCGGTGAATAAGCAATTTTGCGGCGGTTACACAGCTTTGCAACTTCGGCGTTCAACACCGGTCCAACGACGAAATTCGCGCCCTGAGCAATGAAGAGGGAGGCCGTGGGCGCATCGACAATCGGTTGGGAAACTGCGCGGAGATCAATTCGGACAATTGTGCAAACACCGGCAGGGCGCGCTCCCCGCGATTGGTGAACTCGAGCACGCGCGCGCCGCCTTCGTAACAAGCCGCAGCAATCTTCTTCGCAACTTCGAAGTCGCCCTCATAAAACACCGGCACCAGGCCGCCGTTGAGCATGGTATTCAAAACCGTCAAGCGATCAAAGCGAGCCATTCATCGTTCTCCTGATAAATTCTGCCTGAAGAAATATCTTCCTGCCTTTCACAGTCCCATTTTCATACGCCGTAAACTGGCTGATCAAAAATTCCTTCGCCCGTCGCTGAATACGCCGTGCGCCTGGACAAAACGATTAAAGGCTTTTATCGGTTTGGTGTTTTGTCTTCGCCAAAGCTCTTGTTGCTTTCGTTTGAGCTGCCCGGCGAGAGCCTCCTCAAAAGGCGGCGACAAATTAGTGTTCCGCTTGCGCGCCTTCATCAGCAAATCGTTGTTGATGCCAAGATTGGTTGGTTTTTCAGAGATCATCGCTTGATCCTCGCACTTCCTCCTCCCATCACGTGTTTAATTTCCTCCATCGTCACCATGCTGGTGTCCCCGCGCGTGCTTTGCAGCAAGGCGCCGTGTGCCGCGCCCATTTCGACGCAGGCTTGCGGCGGCATGTCGTGCAGTAAGCCATAAACAAAACCGCTGCAAAAGCCGTCGCCGCCGCCCACGCGATCTTCGATCTCGAGATTCTCATAGCGGCGCGATTCATAAAACTGGCCGTCATAATACATAATCGCAGACCAGTTGTTGACCAACCCGCTGACCACTTCGCGCAACGTTGTGCCCACCGCGCTGATTTGCGGATACGTCTTCACCACTTTTTCAACCATGCGCTTGTAACCTTCAACCGGCAGTGTTTTTAAACTTTCATCCGTGCCTTCGACTTCGAAGCCCAAGACTTTTTGAAAATCTTCTTCATTGCCGATCAACACATCGATATAGGAAACCAGCTTCTTCGTCACTTCAATCGCGCGCTTGCTCGACCAGAGTTTGCTGCGGAAGTTGAGATCATAGCTTACGATGGTGCCTGCTTCGTGCGCGGCGCGCATGGCTTCTTCGTTGACAGCGGCGCAACTGTCGCTCAACGCCGTAAAAATGCCGCCGGTGTGAAACCAGCGCACTTTGCGTTGATTGAAAATACGTTTCCAATCCACTTCGCCCGGTTTCATGTGAGACACCGCGCTGTAGCCGCGATCATACATGGAAACGCTCGGCCGCACGCCAATGCCGACTTCGGTGAAGTTCAAGCCGATGCGATCGGCGCGGCCCACGCCGTCATACGGCGCCCAAATGACTTCGCTGATATTCATGCCGCTGGCTTGCGCATGGTTCCGCAAAAAAGCGCCGAGCGGATTATCCACCAGCCGCGACACCCAGGCCGTGCGCATGCCGTAGCGCGCCAGCGCATAAGCGACATTGTATTCGCCGCCGCCGGCATGGGCTTCGAACACATGGGTCAATTCGATGCGTTGGTGTCCCGGCGGACTCAAACGGATCATGCACTCGCCGAGCGCGAGCAAATCAAATTCCGTTTCATTTGCCGGTTTGATTTTAAGGGACATGATTGTTTTCACCTTTGCAGTTGCAGTTCTGATTTTATGCGTGACGAGATGGCTTCGGGAGTTCCAGCAACGTTGACGGCAAGCGCATCGCTCGGTTCCTCCAAAGCCTCAAATTGGCTGGTGAGTAGATTGGGATCCATGTAATGATTTGTGCGCGCTGACAGGCGCTGGGCAATCGTGTCGAAATCTCCCTGCAGAAACACGAATCGCACGTTTTCGGGATCGACTTGCAGGCGGTCGCGATATTTTTGTTTCAATGCCGAGCACGCCAGAATCGCGGATTGGTTGGCATTCAGCTTTTCGCGAATCAAGTTTTGGAGGATCGCGAGCCAGGGATCGCGATCCGCGTCCGTCAAAGGAATGCCGGAGCGCATTTTCTCGACGTTCGCGCGCGGATGAAAATCATCGCCGTCGTAAAACGGCCAGTTCAGCTCTTGCGCCAATTGTTTGCCGATCGTGGTCTTGCCGCAACCGGTCACGCCCATCAGAATGATTATCATATCTCTTGAAGTAACGATTAAGGCAAAACGATAACGGGCAAAACTACTAAAAAACTTTAAACAGAATGATTTAATGGCAAAATAATTGGCTCACTGTTCGCTCATTTTTGGTGGTTCGTGTTGAATTAGCCATCGGGCGCAGGCGCGGTATAGATCGTATCCGGGATGTCCATCCAGCGCAGGATTTG
>QEVD01000121.1 GCA_003576975.1 Candidatus Zhuqueibacterota bacterium | reverse complement strand
GGAATAAAAAAAGCGCGCTTCCGGTCGCGGAAGGGCGCTTTTGCGTCTGAAAGTTCTGGTCAGTTCAAAAAGAAGTTCAACGGATCGACCGGCGCATCGTCTTTATGCACTTCGAAGTGCAGATGCGGTCCGGTGGTGCGTCCGGTGTTTCCGACGAGGCCGATCACATCCCAGCGCTCGATCTTCTGGCCTTCTTTTACCCAGACTTCGGAAAGGTGGCCGTAGAGCGTGCGGTAGCCATAGCCGTGATCGATGATCACATGACGGCCATAACCCTGACCCAGGCTATACGTCGATTTGGCGGCAATCACGACGCCGGCAGCGGCGGAATAGACCTCGGTGCCGATTTCAGCGGAAATATCGACGCCGTTGTGATGCTTGACGCGTTCAATGAACGGATCGAGACGCTTGCCGTATTTGTCGGTGATGCGGCCGGCTTCCACCGGGCGAATCGAAGGCGTATGCTTGAGCTGCGCGTTGTCACTGGCGATTTTGTCTTTCACATCTTTAATGTTGTCGAAATGCAGCTCGATGCGCTTTTCCAGAACGGAAAGCATGTGATTGACGCGCTTGGTCTCACTCTTGACGCCTTCCGGCAGCGAATTCAAATCGACATCGACATAATCTCCCAGCGCGCCGCCCGTGCCGGCCTTGCGCACGTCCGGATCGATGCGCGGGAGTTCGGTGAACACGCGCAAATCGTCGTCGTTTTGCTCAACGGTTTGCATGCGTCCGTCAAGCTCGTTGACCTTCGTACTCATATGCTGGAGTTGCTTGGTCAAGGCTTGATTCGAGCGATTGAGACTGGTGATGCGTTCATCCTTATAATAGTCGGTAAATAAGGCAATCGAAGAACCGACCATCAGCAGCATCACCACAAATGATGAGAACATGATAGAAATGATCCTCTTCCACGACAAATTAACCGTTTTGACTTCCGACCCCTGTAGCGAAAACAAGATCAGCTTAATCTTTTTATCGCCCATGATTCCCTTCCTCCGTGATTGGGGACGTTGAAGTTGATTTAAATTGTCTGAAGCTTGGGGGTGCTGGCAGCGTTTGGGTTAATATCTCCTGAAGACATTTGTGACGCTTCCCCGCATGTGTTGAGTCTGAACTTATTTGTGAAACCATCCTAGTTAAGCTTTCATGAAGTCTGTTTGATTGATACGGCGAGTAAAAATAGCCCTAACGTTCACCTTTGTCAAGTGAAAATTCGGAATTTGACCTCGCCAGGGTTGTACAGGGCTGCGCGCCTTCTCTTCCTGAGATTGCGCTTAACCGAGGTAGCTGCGGAGCGGCTTGCTTCGGGAAGCATGCCGGAGGCGTTTGATCGCCTTCTCCTTGATTTGTCTCACCCGCTCACGGGTCAGTTTGAACAGCTCGCCGATTTCTTCGAGCGTTAGAGGGTGTTCCCGTCCCAAACCGAAATAGAGCTTGACCACTTCGGCCTCACGTCCGGTCAGTGTCTCAAGCGCGCGTTCAACTTCAACGCGTAGGGATTCGCTCATCAAATTATTATCCGGCGAGGGCATTTCTTCATTTTCGAGCACATCGAGCAACCGGCTTTCTTCATCCTGGTTGAACGGTGCATCCAGCGAAACATGCTTGCCGGAAATTTTCAATGTGTCGGAGACTTCGTAGGGCGTCATCTCGACTTTGTCGGCAATTTCATGCGCCGAAGGCTCGCGCTCGAACTCCTGCTCAAGCGAACTCAGCGCTTTCCCAATTTTATTGAGCGCGCCGACACGGTTGAGCGGCAGGCGAACCACGCGAGATTGTTCGGCCAGTGCCTGCAAAATCGACTGGCGAATCCACCATACTGCATAGGAGATAAACTTGAAACCGCGTGTCTCATCAAACCGGCTTGCGGCTTTAATCAAGCCGAGATTGCCTTCATTGATGAGATCTCCTAATGAAAGTCCTTGATTTTGATACTGTTTAGCGACACTAACAACGAATCGTAGATTCGCTTTGGTAAGTCTTTCTAATGCTTCCTCATCACCCTTTTTAATGAGCTTGGCGAGCTCGATTTCGGCTTCGGGGGATAAAAGAGGAACTTCACTGATTTCCTGGAGATACTTCTCTAGGGATTGATCCGTTCTAGAACGGTTCCCACCAGTGAGTCTCGCCACACTCCCTCCTTCAAGTTGGGTGAAGAGTCTCGTGATCAAAACATGGTTATTTTCGAAAAGCGTGGCAATCTACAAATTTTTCATTATTTTGTCAACAATTTCGTTGTCACTGATTTTTGCTTGAAATTTTGCGGAGGAACGCGCCCGACCACGTTCCTCACAAAAATTTGAGGTATGATTTTGAATCGCCGGGGGTATTTTGCGCCGCGCGCGGCGAGTTCCTGCTCAAGGCCTGTCGCCGAAAAAAAACTTCCGGCCGTCCGCAGATGCTTTGCTTGCTTTTATCTTAATTTCTGTTAGTTTGTCACGACTTCGTGCGCGAGTTTGCAGGGTTGCGCCGAAAGCTCGGAAGAATTTATCGCCAAATGCTAGGGTTTGACGCCTCATTCCGGCATATTCATCAGACCCGACCAGGCATTTTTGAATTCCACGCGACGGATCGAGGTCATGAAAGGACGTTTGTTGCAAATCGCTAACTTTTTCAAAGAACTACCCATCGTCTTTGCGCCCGGCGCACTGGTGTTGCTTACTGCTGTTTCTAGCTACCCGCAGGAGATTCACCCTGCGGAAATCGATTCCCTGCTGCAGAATTCGATACGCGCCACCATTAATCAAAATTATGCGCACGCGCTTGCGGAAATCGACCAGGTCATTGCGCGCGCGCCCGAGAGCCCTCTTGGCCATCTCTTTCGCGCCGCCACTTTGCAAGCCATTATGCTCGACTATGAAGACGACCGGGAAGAGAAGGAATTTTACAAAAGCTTAAAAAATTGCCGGACGCGCGCGGAAAAATTGCTGCGGCAGCAACCGAACAGCGCATGGGCGCATTTCTATCTCGGCAGCGCCCAGGGCTACGAATCGTTTTACGTATCAAAACACCGCCGCTATTTCCAAGCCTTTCAGCTCGGCTTAAAATCGATTCATCATCTCGAGACGGCGGTGCAGCTCGATCCGAAGCTGTACGACGCCCAGCTTGGCATCGGTACCTATAAATACTATCGCAGCAAGCTCAGCAACAAATTGCCGGTGCCGCTGTTCTCGGACGAGCGGGCTGCCGGCATCGCGATGGTGCGGCAGACGATTGCGCACGGCAAATATGCCAGGTATGCCGCGATTAACGCCCTCACCTGGATTTTATTGGATGAAGGAAAGCCGGCGGAGGCTTTTGCTCTGGCGGATTCCGCGCTGCAAGAGTTTCCCAACAGCCGTTTTTTTCTCTGGGGCGCGGGAGAATCGGCGGTGCGCTTGGGCGAATTTCAGCGCGCTCAGGACTATTACAGGCACATTATGACGACGTTACAGCAGGAAAACAAGTTATCGTCTTATTTGGAAGCCGTATGCCGCACCAAAATTGCAAAGGTGAGTTTTCTGGGCGGGCAAATTGAAACCGGTTGCCAGGAGCTTGCAACCGCGCGGCAACTAGAGGTGCCGCATGATGATTGGCACAAAGACATCAAAAAAGATATTGCGACACTGGCCTCGCAATGCGCGAAATCGCCGGCCGCGGCCAACGGGCATTCGACTTCGCATTGAGTGTAGACGATACGTGTGGGGGAGAGTGTTTGTAAGCTTTTCGTTCAGGAAACAGTCAGCGGCATCATCTGGCCGCTGCTGGCGTGCTCGGCTTTCGTCCAAAGCTGGCCGCAGGCCGCGTCAATGTCATCTCCCTTGCTCCAGCGCAGCGTCACCGGCACAATCGCATCCTGCATGCGTTGATAAAACGCCTGAATACGGTCCACGCTCGGCCGGCGGAAATGCTCATCCACGGCGTTGTAGGGAATCAAATTGACCTTGCAGGGAATTTTTGCAACGAGCTTTTTGAGACGGTCGGCGTCTTGCAAGCTGTCGTTGACATCCTCCAACAAAACATACTCAAACGTGACGCGTTGTCTGGCCTTTGCCGTGTAGGCCCGCGCCGCCGCCAGCAAATCGGCAATGGGATATTTGCGATTGAGCGGCATGAGTTTGTCGCGCACCTCGTCCGTGGTGGCGTTCAACGAAATGGCCAGGCGGAATTTGTGGCCTTCCTCGGTAAACTGCCGGATTTTCGGAATCAACCCGCTGGTCGAAATCACGATGTGTCGTTGGCCAAGATTGGGGCCTTCCTCGTCCGTCATCAAGTAACACGCTTTGATCATTTCATCGTAGTTGTTCATCGGTTCACCCATTCCCATCAACACAACGTTTGTCACATTGGTGCGACATACTCGCTGCGCGGTGAGCAGTTGATTGACGATTTCGCCGGCGGAAAGATTACGCAACAATCCCATTTTGCCGGTCGCGCAGAATTTGCAGTCGATGGGGCAACCCACCTGCGAGGAAACGCACAGCGTGCGGCGCGTCGCCTCGTGCATCATAACGCTTTCGATTTGAAAGCCGTCGGGCAAACGAAACAGCAATTTCTCCGCATCCTGCTTGCGCGAAATCTGCCGCTGCACCAGCGTCAATTCACCCACCTCGGCCACATCGCTCAAACGTGTGCGTAACGCCAGCGATAAATTCGTCATGTCCTCGAAATGCTCCGCCGAACGCCCATAAAGCCATTGAAAAAGCTGCTTACCGCGGAATGCCTTTTCGCCGAGGGCAACGCAGAACGTTGCCAGTTCGTCGCGCGTCATGCCGAGTAGTTGTGTTTTAGCCATAAGGAATGCCATTTAAGCAGAATACCCCTTTCCCGCAACCGGGAATGAATCCAAATGAAGGTAATTAAATTTCCTATTCGCGCTTATTCGCGTTCATTGGCGGTTTGAGATTTGGGAAAGTTATTTCTTCGGTGTAACATGCAGCGAGGTTGATAGAATATTTTCTACCTCTTCCTCGCTCAAATCGGTTAGCAAGCGTCCGTCTTTGGCGATGGAGATTTGGCCGGTTTCTTCGGAGGTGACCAGCACAAGCGCGTCTGATTCTTCCGACAAGCCGAGTGCGGCGCGATGGCGGGTACCGTAGCGTTTGTCGAGCAAATCGGTTTGCGAAAGCGGGAGGATGGCTTTGGCCGCAATGATTTCTTCGTTTTCGATGATGATGGCGCCGTCGTGTAGCGGTGATTTGGGGCTGAAAAAGGCGAGCAACACCGGCGCGAACGCCGCCGCCTGCAGCTTGATGCCGGTTTCTACCACGCTGCGAATGGCGTGATTGCGCACAATCACGATCAGCGAGCCGTGCCGCAAGCGCGATAATTCCTGCGTCGCTTTGACGATTTCATCGACCAGGCGCGAGCCGGTGACTTTGACAAAGAAGCGAATCACCGGGCTTTGGCCAAGATGCACCAGCATGCGCCGCAGCTCGGGTTGAAACAAAATCACAAAAGCGATCAGCCAGATGGTTTCCAGGCGGCTGAAAATCCAGCTCAGCCCGCTCATGTTCAAGATTTGCGCCAGCAATGAAACGGTGAGAATGAGCAGCAGCCCCACCGCCATTTGCGCGGCGCGCGAGCCGCGAATGAAAAGATAGAGGCGATACATCACAAAGCTGATCGCCAGAATGTCCAGAACATCGAGCAATGTCACGCGCAGAAACGCGACGCGAAAAAGTTCGAGATCAGTCATTTCGCCTCCCTACGCTTCATAGCCCATACGCCCGGCAATCAAATCGGCAATTTGACTGACGCGGCGCATTTCCTCGACATCATGCACGCGCACCATGTGTGCGCCGTTCGCAATAGACAGCGCTACCGCAGCGGCCGTGCCTTCCAGGCGTTGATCCGGCGGCAAATTTAGCACTTTGCCCACGAAGGATTTACGCGAAGGCCCGACCAGAATCGGGCAACCCAAACCGCGCAACTCCGCCAACCGGCGAATGATTTCAAAATTATGTTCGAGGCGCTTGCCGAAACCGATGCCGGGATCGACGATGATCCGCTCCCGCGGAATGCCGGCTTGCACTGCCGCCTGCACTTGCGTGTCGAGGTGAAGATAGATTTCATCGAGAAGATTTTCGTAAACGGGGTCGGCCTGCATATCCGCAGGCGTGCCCTTGATGTGCATCAAAATCACCGGCGCCTGCCGGGCCGCGACAATTTCCGCCATTTTCGGGTCAAACAGCAAGCCGCTGATATCGTTCACCATTGCGGCGCCGGCTTGCAGCGCAGCGTCAGCCACGGCCGCTTTGTAGGTATCGATACTGATCGGCACTTCGATTTTTTGGCGCAAGGCTTCGATTACCGGCACGACGCGTTCAATCTCTTCCTCCGCTGAAACCGGTTCCGCGCCTTCGCCATAAACGCCCTTCGGCCGCGTCGACTCGCCGCCGACATCGATTACATCAGCGCCGGCTTCCGCCAGATGCAGGCCGTGCGCAATCGCCTGTTCGCGGCTGTGATGGCGGCCGCCGTCGTAAAACGAATCCGGTGTGCAGTTGAGCACGCCCATGATCAACGTCGGCCCACCCAAAATCATGCTGCACTGCGGGCTGTCGATAACGAATTCATTGCGCGATTGATTTTCCAAAAACACGCGCAACTCGCGCGCAAATGCCGCCTCCTGGCTCGAAAGCGCCTGCCGGCTGGTTGCCAGATCGTGCAACTGTTCTTCATTCGAAAATAAATAAGCCACGCCGGCGGCGGCGACCCAGCACGGCAATCCCCGTAATGAAAAAGCCGAAAGCAAGCTGGACGAAAATTCTTGCTCCCGGCAGATGATCTTGAGAACCCAGGCATGCTGCCGCACGCGGCGGGCAAAATCATCGGCGCGCGGGCCGCGTTCGCCTTTCAACTCGGCTTGCAAATCCGCTTCATGAGTCAGGCAGAGTCTACGCAGCGAATAGGTTGGCATTATTTCTTCTCAAGCTTGTCGGGTAGCAAATTTTCCGGAATTTCTCCGCGCTGCAAGAGAACATCATAGAGATGTTTGCGCGCTTCTCCGGCAAAAACATCGTCATCGCCCGTGCTCAGACGAATGCGTTCACGCAAATACTGAATGGCCCTGTCCATATCTTTGCGCCGTTCGTAAATGTAGGCGAGATACAGCCGCGCATCCGCGTGATCATTGAGCTGCAGGGCGCGTTCAAAAAAGCGGATCGCGGTCGAGTCGTTCTCTTGATTGTAATATGCGATGCCGAGGTTATAATACGCATCGGCATTGGCCGGGTCAAGTGCGAGAATGCGCTCGAACAGCGGCAGTGTTTGCATGATCTCGTTTTTGGTGACGAAAATGCGGCCGAGCATCATCAGCACCGGCAGATGATCGGGATTCAAGCGGCGATACTTTTCGAGCAAGGCAATCGCCTCTTCCCGGCGGTTTGACAAAAGCAGATGATTCGCCGTAGCAATGGCCGCTTCAACATCAAAAGGATTGAGCGCAAGCGCCCGGCGGCACAGTTCAAGTTCGTCTTTGTAGCCGAGATCTTGCACGCGGCTCATGTGCAGTTGTGCAAGACTCAGATAGATTTTGCTATTGAGCGAATCCCGGGCAAGGGCGCGGCGCAACGCGTGTTCGGCGTCGTTCCATTTCTTGGCGTAAATGTACGTCTGCCCCAGCGTGAGCCAGCCCGCGGCCGACAAGGAATCGCGTTGCATGGCGGAGCGCAAGCGAGGGAGCAAGACGCGGAGAGAGTCCCGCCATTCCTGCTCGTGTGTGCGCCGTTGCGCGAGATAGTGCATGGTCGCGCGCGCAGACAGAACGGCAAACAAGGCTTGCGAGGTGTCGCTGAGCGCCAATGCCGCCGCCTTGCGCGCCGCCTGCTGAGGCTCGCCGCTCACCAGATCAAGATAACTCCCATAGTACTGCAATCGTTCTGCTGCAGCGAGACGGCTGGCGGGAAAGCTCGCGTTTGTGTCGTCAGTATTCGGGAGATCGAGTTGTGTTAAGATTTTTTCATTGATCTCGCCAACTGCAAGTGCCGGTTGATGAGCCGGGGCTTTTAGGCTGTGTTGAAAGAGCGGTTGTGATTGCTCTGACTGAAAAAGCTGAAACTGAATTTGATAATTCCCGGCGGCAACTTGATAAGCGCCCAGGCCGAGAAAGTCAACGCCCAGCCCGTTTCCTAATTTTAAAAGATACGCAGGGTCGTGGAGAGAATCGCGGTTGGCGAGTTCGAAGATTGTTTCTGCCGGCAGAATCTGAAGCTGTTCTTGCGGGTTTGACGCCAACCCGGCGGCGACGCCTTCCGCTAATGCAAAGCCTTCCGCTGAAAGCGAGCGCTGTTCCTCGCCGGCGTTTTGAATAAAAGGGAAGATAAGCAGCTTAGCCCGGCCGCTGGCAAACCGCCGGTGTTCGCGCAGGACAAAATAAAATGCCGCCGTCATGCCAGCGGCAATGATAAGCAAGGCAATTCTCTGGAATGCCCTTTTGCTCAAGGCATTGCTATACTGATAGAGATTCCAGAGGATGAGCAACACCACCCCACAGCCAATGAGGATGAATATTGTCCCCGGTGGGATCTGCATGAGGTCAAGCTTTGGTGGTGGTTTGTGGCGGTTGACTTTCGACGTTCTCAGCCGGCGGCGCCACTCGTCCGTTGCCGCTTTCTTCGGGGCCCTCGAGTTGCAGCCCGGCGTTGCTGAGCACGGCGTCGATTTCAACGCCGTCGAGTATTTCTTTTTCCAGCAACGTGGTGGCCAACGCATGCAGTTGGTGCACGTTGTCGCTCAAAATTTTATAGGCTTTGTGCGAGGCTTCGGTGACGATTTTTTTCACTTCGTCGTCGATCTTCTGCGCCGTTTGCTCGCTGTAATCGCGATGTTGCGCAATCTCGCGACCCAGGAAAATCTCTTCCTGTTTTTTGCCGAACGACAGCGGGCCCATGACTTCACTCATGCCCCAGTCGCAAACCATTTTGCGCGCCAACTCGGTGGCGCGCTCGATGTCATTGCCGGCGCCCGTCGTGGTTTCATTGAAGACGATTTTTTCCGCTTCACGGCCGCCCATCAGATGAACCAACAAGGCTTCGCAATAGCTTCTCGAATAATTGTGTTTTTCATCGATCGGCAGCGAGGTCGTCAAGCCCAGCGCGCGCCCGCGCGGGATGATTGTGACTTTATGAATGGGATCGGAGCCGGGCGTGTGCTTGGCCACCAACACGTGGCCGGCTTCGTGGTAAGCGGTAATGCGTTTTTCCTTGTCGCTGATCAACAAGCTGCGCCGCTCCGCGCCCATCAAAACCTTATCCTTCGCTTCTTCCAAATCGCGCATCTCGACGAGGTTTTTGTTCTTGCGCGCCGCCAGCAACGCCGCTTCGTTCACGAGATTTGCCAGATCGGCCCCGGAGAAACCCGGTGTGCCTTTGGCGAGCACGCCCAGATCGACTTTATCGGCAATGGCGATTTTTTTGGTGTGAACTTTCAAGATGCCTTCGCGTCCGCGCACATCCGGCCGGTCAACCACGATCTGGCGGTCAAAACGGCCCGGGCGCAGCAACGCTTGATCCAGAACATCCGGGCGATTGGTCGCCGCGATGAGAATCACGCCTTCGTTGGAATCAAAGCCGTCCATCTCAACGAGCAACTGGTTGAGCGTCTGCTCGCGCTCGTCGTGGCCGCCGCCGAGGCCGGCGCCGCGATGGCGGCCGACGGCGTCGATTTCATCAATAAAAATGATGCAGGGCGCATTGCGCTGGCCCTGTTCGAACAAATCACGCACACGCGAAGCGCCCACGCCGACAAACATCTCAACGAAATCCGCGCCCGACATGCTGAAAAACGGCACCCCCGCCTCGCCGGCAACGGCTTTGGCGAGCAGCGTTTTGCCGGTTCCCGGCGGGCCGAGCAACAACGCGCCTTTCGGAATTTTGCCGCCCAGGCGTTGAAATTTTTCCGGGTCGCGCAAGAATTCGATGATCTCGCGCAACTCTTGCTTCGCTTCGTCGGCGCCGGCAACATCGTCAAAGGTGACTTTCGGGCGATTATTGCTGGCGAGGCGCGCGCGTGAGCGGCCAAAGGTGAAAATGCTTTTGGTGCCTGCGCCTTGCATGCGCCGCAGGAGGAAAAGCCAGAAAAATGCTACCAAGACCCAGGGCAACAAATTCAGAAAGTAGTTCCACCATTCGACCGTTTTGGGCCGCACGTCGACTTCGAGGTTGTACTTTGAGATCCAGCCGTTGATCGTCTCGAACGAAATCTCCTTGGGCATGAAAACTTTGATATCCTGATAAGCCTTGGGATCGTTCGCGGCAAGCTGTTGCGCAGTCGCCAGGCGGCCTTCAATTTCATCGCCGCGCACAACGACTTTTTGCAGCTTTTGGCCGTCCAGCAGTTCAATGAACTGGCTGAAACTGACCTGTTTCTCTTCCGGCTCCTGCCGTTCCCAACTCAGGGTAATCCAAATCGCGAGCAATAGAATCGCCAGCCAAAAGGTCAAGGTGCGCGAGGCGCGCGCCCATTGGAAGTTGTTATTATTGTCATCGCGACGCTGCGGCGTCTGCGGCCGTTTGCGTTTCGGAGAATTGGTCGAATTGTTTTTCTTTTTGCTGTTGCTGTTCATTAGAATCGCAAAGTTTAATGGTACAAGGTAAAGTTTCGCTAACGGCGTTCAGAAGCACGTCCGGTTTCCTCGCCCGGCCCGAGGCCGGGAGATGTACTCGCGGCGCCGGCGCAACCTCGGACAGCGCCGCCCGGTCCGGAAATACAAATAAACCTGATCGTGCACTTGAAACCTGCCGGCCTGCGCCGGCTCACTTGCCGAGAACCCGGTGAGGTTCCTCAAGGATACTCGTCAAGTGAATGAACCAACATCACAATAAAAATAAAACCGCGATCTTCAGTCCATCATATAGACTGCCGGAAGGTTGCGAAATTTTTGAGCGTAATCCAATCCGAAGCCGACCACGAAACGGGTCGGTATGTGAAAACCGACATAATCACAATGATAATCAACCTGCTTGCCGCCGTCTTTGACCAGCAATGAAACGAATTTCAACGAGGCGGGTTTTATTTCCCGCAATTTGTTGTTAAGATACGTCACCGAGAGGCCGGAGTCAATGATGTCTTCCACGATCACCGTGTGGCGGCCTTCGATGTGGCAGTCGATGTCCTTCTTCACTTTAACGACGCCGGAGGTTTTCATCGCTTCGCCATAGCTGGAGATTTTGATGAAATCGACTTCGCAATCGATCGTAATCTCCTTCATCAAATCTGACATGAACATGAAGCTGCCGTTGAGCACGCCGATAAACACCGGACATTTCCCGGCATAATCTGCGGAAAGCTGCTGGCCCAACTCTCGTATTCTGGCTTGAATCGCCTGCGCTGTCAACAAAACCGGGTATTGGCCTTGATGAAAGCGCGCGGTTTGATCTGACACGCCTGTCCCTCCGAGCATCACTTGTCATGGTTTGCGGCCCGCGCGGGCGCCATCACAACAACTCGATCTGCATGTGCAACGCTTCCTTCGTTGTGGGTTTGATTTTGAAGCGTTCGTCGAGCCGGTAGCCGCAGACCCAGATAATGCCGTTATCGCATTCGAGCAGCGGAATGTGCTTGCGCCCGTGCCACGGCGCTTTCAAATCAATCAAAAAATCCGAGAGTTTTTTGAAGCCCGTCATGCCCAGCGGCTGAAAGCGGTCGCCGGGCAGCGGAAAGCGTACGCGCAGATGGCCGCGCACGGCTTGGGCATCTGCCCATTGGGAATTGGCGGTTACGCTGTCGCGCCAATTCGGTGGTTGCTCTCGGCGCACGACAGTAATGGCAATCCCCGCTTCCGGAACCGGGCAACGCTTTCCGATGGTGAGCACACGCGTGGGTAACGCAGGACGGAGGCGACTGAAGGCAACCTCGGTTTGCGCGACAGCGATTTCGACCATCTGCCGCCAGAGGTAACGCTGCGTGCGATGATGGCCGTGCGCCGGCGCGAGCATGGAAAGAATGCGATCGGTTTCTTGAAACGTCAAGT
>QEVD01000120.1 GCA_003576975.1 Candidatus Zhuqueibacterota bacterium | reverse complement strand
AAGTTGCGTTGGTTGAGCCGCAGCAACGATGAGTTTCAGAGAGGCCGCGCCGGTTTGCAATATGGCAGCGGCGCCGGCAATTTGAACGATCCCTTTGAACAAATTGCCGCCCAGCTCCCGGAGTGGAATCTCGATGAGGTGATTGGGGACATCGGCGTTTTGCCGATGCGTATGGTGCTCGACAATTACCAGCGCAATGATTTCTTGAAGGATGCCTTCGATCGTGCCTTCGAGCTCGGATTCGTGGCCAACGAGAGCATGATGATGCAATTGACCCGGGCTTTGCAGAGAACGGCAGAGGCTTATGGGGATGACGTGTCAGAGTATCGGGTGAATTCAATCGGCACGCTGGGCCGCGATTATGACGGCAAAGAGCGCTATAAGGCCGGTTATATCATGGCCGAACTGAATTTGGGCCAGCGTATCACCCTCATTCCGGGCCTCCGCTGGGAAGATGATTATTCCAAGTATCATGGCCAGCGCTATCGCGAAGTCATTACCGCCTGGCGGGATTTGCCGCCCTCGGATTTTCAGCGCCTCGAGAATATTCGTGAGAATTCGTTCTGGCTGCCCATGGTACATCTGCAAGTGAAACCAGCGGAATGGATGAAGATTCGCCTGGCCCGCACGGAAACGCTGACCCGTCCGGATTTTATTCAGTACACCCCGATCACCACGATTGACGGTTTCCGCTCCACGCTGCGTGCGGCAAACGCCTTGCTCAAGCCCGCGCAATCCACGAATTATGATGCTGCGGTTTCCGTTTATGAAAATAAGATCGGTATATTCACCGTCGCGGCTTTTTCGAAATCCATTGAAGATCTGATCATTCCGGTTAGTTTCAACGTCAGTCCCCTGTTCTTGTCCGATGCGCTTCCTCCTGGTCTCAATATTCCGACTTCTTGGTATCAAGGTGCAAGCCCGACCGTCTACACCCATATCAATAACCCTCATAAAGCAGAGTACAAGGGTGTCGAGCTTGATTGGCAAACGAACTTCTGGTACTTGCCCTCAATTCTAAAGGGGCTGGTGTTGACCGCGAATTACACGTATATCGACTCGGAAACGAAATATCAGGGATTTCGCACGGTGAACAGCGATTCCATTCGGACACAGCGCCCCAGAACATACTGGCAGACCGTCAAAGACACTCTAAGAGTGGGCCGCATGCCGGATCAACCCTCGCACATTGCCAACCTGACGCTGGGTTACGATTACAAGGGTTTTTCAGCCAGGTTCTCTTATCTGTACCAAACGGATATCAGCACCTATGTCGATCCGATTAATCCTCTGTTTGACACGTTTTCATCCGCCTATGGACGTTTCGACATCACTCTCAAGCAACGGCTGACCGGAGACATTGAGTTATTTGCCAATTTTAACAACATTAACAACAGATCTGATCAAAACTACCGCGGGTCGTCGACCTTTAACCCGTCGTATATCGAGTATTATGGCTTTACCATGGATATCGGCGCCCGCTATCGGCTTTAGACGTTTGTCAAACCATTTAAGGATTGCCATTTAAATAATCTGCTCATTTCTCGAAAACCGCTAATAGACGCGAATGTGCGCTAATTTTAAAATTCGCGTTTATTAGCGTTTATTAGCGGTTTGAGATATGGGAAAGTTATTTAAACGTCGTTCCTAATCAACCCAACCATCATTACGCGATTGGAGGCTTAAGATGAAGCTGAGGTACGGATTCATCCTGTTGGCTCTCGGTTTGGGAGTCCTCTTGGGAGCAGCGCCGCAAGCGGGCGCACAAAGCCCGCTGGTTGTCGAATGGGAAACCGCTCCCGGTTCCGATGTTCCGATTAAGAATGCCCTGCGCGATGCGATCGCCAACGATACCGGCCGGCCCGCAGACCGCGTTTATGTGCTCAAGCGCGGCGGATTTTATTGGATCACCGATCGCATTCAAAATGCGGATTTTCCCCTCACGATTGAAGGTGAAGCCGAAGCTGCACCCGGACAAACCGATTTCGGCCCGGCTATCATTCAACGAGTCGTTCGCGACGACGGTACCGGTCCGGATGGCACTATGTTTGAAAGTTTACATGATCTCACGTTGAGAAACGTGTGGATCATGGGCCAAACTGATCAGGGTGTGTTGTCGACCTATGAGCCGATCAAGCTGTTGGGCGACGGCAAGCGTTACGTCTTCGATAACGTGATTTTCGACCGCAACGACTGGCATCATCTTGGTCCGGACGGTCCCAACAACAACTTCTATATTACGAACTGTAAGTTCCGCAACCTTTTCGGGCCCACCCAAATCTGGGAAGGCCTGGGCGTCCGCTTTGAAGTCGGCGCGGACACAGTTGTGATTGAGAACAACACCTTTTTCAACATCGGTTTCACGCCGTTCCAGTCTGAAGCCGTGCCGGTGAATTATCTGCGCTTTAACCACAACACCCTGGTCAACATCGGGCGTTCCTTCCAGGCGGGCAACATCTGGAAACAGTGCTACGTGACAAACAATTTGTTCGTGAACTATTTCTGGCACGGTGAAAGCGAAGCGCAATACACCGACCCGAACCGCGTTGATCCCTACACCGGTTTCTTCGGCATTGGCGCTTTGCCAGCGCGCTTCGGCACCAACTTCGACCGTGAAATCGTGCTGGCCAACAATGGCTACTGGCGTGATCCGCGTTTTGATGCATTCGATGCCGCTCAGGTGCCGCCCATCCGGCCGCAACCGTTGGTCAGCGACACGACGCAGGGCTGGTTTGACGCATGGGATGCCATGGTCATCCAGAATAACATCGAAGGTAATCCGAATCTGACCACCTATATCTCGGATGCCCTGCTCGACAGTATGACGAAGCACATCTCAGAGCTTTTTGCAAATCCCCAAATCATCCCGGCGACGCGCTATTTCTGGGATGAAGGCCGGGATGAAACGAGCTTTGTAAACAGCATTTGGCCGCTACCGGAGAATTTCACGTATTCCAACACGCAATTCCAGACGGCCGGCACCGATGGTTTGCCGCTGGGCGATCTCAATTGGTACCCGACGGCAAAGGCCACATTCGAAGCCAACAAAGCCCAGTATGTTGCCGCCATCGAAGACCTGGCTTCCGCGCCTGTGCTTGACATTGTCACGACGCAGGAAGCGGAAGATGTGACGATCGGCAACGGCGCAACGGTAACGACCGTGCAAGGGTTCACCTATTATCAAATGGACGGCGGTGGTTTCATTCAATGGACTTTCGATGTGCCGACTGCCGGCGTCGCCGAGCTGGTCGTTCACACGCATCTGCGCGGCAATAGTGACAGAGGCCAGCGCATCATTATCAATGGCAACCCCACAATTCGAAATAACTCGAATTATGGCGAGTATTTCTGGTCCGGAAGTCTGGGTGATCCCACGAACCAATGGTTCGATTCGCGCATCACGCAGGCCGGGCTTATTGCGGGTGCGGATTATCTCAATCTGCCCGCGGGCACCAATACCATCCGCATCGAACCCTCTTGGGGTTATCAGAATTTCAGCAGCATTCAAGTCATTGTTGGAGGAAACACCATCAATCTGACGGCGCCTGATGCGGAAGCGGAAGGCGTGATTCCCCATGCTGAAGATCCCATTGGCACGCCGGTGGCTTGGGCCCCCAGCGGCTTCAAGTCGGTTACACTAGCGGCCGGTGGCAGCATTTCACTCAATGTCGATGCGCCCTACAATGGCCGCTACATGATGCGCGTGTTTTATGCCGCCAGCGGAACCGCGAGCGGAGAGCTTGCCGTTGATGGTGCGGTCGTCGTTCCCAATGTGTCTTTTGCCGATACTTCGGATGTCTTTTCCGATCAATTCACGATGAGTGCCGGTAATCATACGATTACATTGTCTTCGGCGGCGGGCGGCGTCACGGTGGATTATCTGCAAGTGATTGCCTTTGTTCCCACCTCGGTTGCCGATCGCAACGAATTGCCGGACGGTTACTTCTTGTCGCAGAACTATCCGAATCCGTTCAACCCGACCACAAGCATCAACTTCTCCGTCGGCAAGCCTACGCACGTCAAGTTAACCGTGTATAACGTGCTGGGCCAAAACGTGGCGACTCTGGTGAATAGCCGGTTGAGTGCTGGGACGCACGTGGTACAATTCGATGCCAAGAAGCTGACTTCGGGCGTCTATTTCTATCGTCTGGAGGCGGATGATTACATGCTGCAAAAGCGCATGATTTTGATCAAGTAAGCGTCGCCACACCGGAGTGAATGACACAGGGCGGCCGGCATGGCAAAAACGTACGTGCTGGCTGCCCTGTTTTTTATGTTGGGAGCGTGCCTCGTGAACAATTTGGATTTTGCCCGCAGTCATTCCGCCGGCATGCGCCGTGGGCTGGGATTGTTGATGAGTCTATTATTTGTGTCTGGTGCGCCGGAAACAAGTTTTGCCCAAAAATTTGTGCGGCGAACACAGGAGGCGGGTTTTGCCTCCGTTACCCGCTCAAATGGCGCAGCCTTGGCTGATTATGATCGCGATGGCGACGTGGATGTTTACTTTGTCAACCCCGGCATTTATCAGGCGAATGATCCGAGCACGTGGAATCGCTTGTTTGCCAACCAGGGAAACGGAACGTTTCTTGATGTTACCGCGCAAGCGGGTGTTGCCGGGCGCAACGCAAATGCAACGCAAAACCCTACGGGCATGGGTAATAAAATGGGTGCCGCCTGGGGTGACTACGATAACGACGGCTGGCCGGATCTTTTCTTAACTCATTATGGCCCCATTCAGCTTTTTCATAATAATGGCAATGGCACATTCACGGACGTAACCGCACAATCCGGCATCACCACCCGCCGCAATCAATTGAGCAGCAGCGCGCTGTGGTTTGATTATGACAACGACGGCGATCTGGATTTGTATATCTCGATTTACGGTGAATTCTTTTCGACCTCCGCCGATCGAAGCAACAAGCTGTACGAAAATTCCGGAAATGGTGAATTTGTCGACGTGTCAACCGCCAGCGGCGCTGCCGACAAAGGCATAACCTGGACTACCGTGGCCCTCGACGCCAATCATGACGGCCATCTCGATCTCTATCTCGCCAATGATTTCGGCCCTAACAAATTTTATTTGAACAACGGCGACAAAACATTTCAGGAGAAAACCGCCGATTATGGCCTGGAAGATCCCTATCACGGCATGGGTCTGGCCGTTACGGATTGCGACGGAAACGGCTATTTTGATATTTATCTCACCAACATCACAGAAGCAGGATTTGATCAAGAAACCAATCCGCTCTTTCTCAACACCGGACAAGGCCGCTTTTATAACTATGCGGTGCAGGCGGGCGTCTCGCAGGCGGGCTGGGGTTGGGGCGCAGCGTTTTTCGATTGCGAAAATGACGGCGATGAAGATTTATTCGTGGCCACCGGCAATTTTACGCCGGAATTTCCCAATGAATTTTTTCGCAATGAATCCGAAAAAGGCGATTTTAGATTTGCGAATGTTGCGCATGAAGCCGGCGTGGCAGACAGTACGGTAGCGCGGAGTGTGGCGGTTTTTGATTATGACAATGACGGCGACCTGGATTTGCTTGTCTCCAATTTTTTTGAGGCACCTTTTTTATATGAAAATACCGCGACAACAGGCAACTGGCTGCGCGTGAAGCTGGAAGGGACGGAGTCGAACCGCGATGCGCTGGGAGCTGAAGTGGAGGTGTGGACGAACGGCGTGTCCTACAAAAAGTACCATCATGGCGCACATTTTCTCACACAGAGCATTCAGCCCTTGCATTTCGGTTTGCACGAGGCGCAAAGCGTCGAGCGCATTCTCGTAAAGTGGCCGGGCGGTTTCACCGAAGAAATCGGCGCGGTAGCGGTGAATCAAACTCTTACTCTCAAAGAAAAAAACGGCGTAGTCACCGTCTCGTCCGGCCAGAGAGTAACCAATGAAACAACGCCGCGGACACGCCCGAGTGGGATGCGTTTGTTGGGCAATTATCCCAATCCTTTTAATGGCGCGACACAAATTCGTTTTGAGATTCACGCCCCCGGCATGGTTGAATTGACGATCATGAACGCCCAGGGAAAAATAATACGAGAACTGCGGGAATCCTACTCATATATTGGAGAAAAGATTATTCACTGGAACGGCGTTGATCATGACGCCAATTCCGTAAGTTCTGGAATTTATTTTTATCGCTTGACCAGGAACGATGCTTATGCTGGCAGCGAAGTTGGCAAAATGCTTTATCTCAAATAAGAGTCCAATCAACCTCATGTTATCATAGAAAGTGCAGCACATGGCAAGTTGTGTTCTATGCTCCGGCCATATGAGATTAATTTTAATTTCAAAGTTTCGCGGCCGGATGCTAACGAAAGGAGAAGTACCATGGGATATCCGATTTTTTTTGCCGGTTGCCACG
Organism: Candidatus Zhuqueibacterota bacterium; assembly: GCA_003576975.1. GTDB lineage: Bacteria > Zhuqueibacterota > Zhuqueibacteria > Zhuqueibacterales > Zhuqueibacteraceae > Coneutiohabitans. The sequence goes on along the minus strand of QEVD01000120.1, from coordinate 7,000 downwards.
CGGGGCGATCCCGTCTTTGTGTCGGAATCATTTTGAGCAGTCTTCTGCTTTGCGCGTGCGCGCGCGAAGAACTCCGGGTTAAAGCCTCGCAGTATCGCTTTAAGCTTGATGGTGAGAACTATCGCCTCCGTTCGATCACCTCCGAAGGTGAATCCAAATTTTATAATGAGCTGATCGGGGCGGAATTCATGGCGGTTGATTTCGATCAGGATCGCATCCTGGACTGCATTTTGCTGGGAGAAGCAAGCCTGGAGGAAGCGCAAGCGATTTACGAGTATGGTTTGAACGAGTTGAGCAAAGAAAACAAATTGCAGCTTCGCATGCCAACCGCCAAGCGCTATCAGCACGAAAGCAACGATCTGCGCCTGGAAATCATTAGCTTTCAACGCACGAACGGCCAGCCGTTCAATGAGTTTAAAATTACCGGCGCGCGCCAGATGGTTACACCGCTGCTCAATGTGTTTGTCGACCGCAACGCCGACGGCACGTTGGATGAGGTGTTGAAGGGCGCAATGGCCTTGGAAAAAGCGCAGGCGCAATACGCTGAAATGATCGAAGCGGGTCTGCAAAGACAGGCATTGATCCGAACCAATGGAATGATTTTGGTGAAAGAGCCATAAGCGCATGTTCAAAGTGGAGAGGAGAACATTGCTGAAGCGGAGCCGGATCAACGGCCTCATCATGCCAGGCCTTTTGTTGATGCTCGCGGCTTCTGCATGGAGTTGCCCCTCAACGTCGGACGAACATCGGAGAATTCGGGAAGAAATCGAAAAATCGCTGCGCATCGAGTTGTTGCATGCTTGGTATCCTATTGCTATCGACACGCTGCACGGCGGTTTTCTCAGCGACTTCTCATTTGATTGGCAACCCGCGGGCCGCCAAAACAAAATGATCGTGACCCAAAGCCGCCACGTGTGGACCGCTTCGCAAGCGGCCATGTTTTTCAATGACGATCGCTATCGCCGCATTGCGCAGCACGGCCTTCGTTTTTTGAAAGATAAAATGTGGGATACCACTTATGGCGGCTTTTACTGGCTGCGCAACCGGCAGGGCGAGGCCATGTCCGGCGCGGATGATGGAGGCAAGGCCGCTTATGGCAATGCCTTTGCCATCTATGCGCTCGCAAGTTACTATGCCATGTCCGGCGATACCTCGGCGTTGTATCTTGCCCAAAAAACATTTCACTGGCTCGACCGGCACAGCCGCGATCCGTTGCATCGCGGCTATGTTGACCGCTTGACGCGCGAGGGGCTTTGGCTCAGCCAAAGTGACGCAAACCTGAACGCGCGTAAGTTACTCATCTCGAGTTGGAAAGATCAGAATTCCTCCATCCATTTGTTGGAAGCCTTCACCGGATTGTATAACGTCTGGCCGGACAGCCTGCTGCGCGAACGTGTGCTCGAAATGTTGGTTCTGATTCGCGACACCATCACCACTGAAAAAGGTCATCTAACGCTGTATTTACAGCGGGATTGGACGCCGGTTTCCTTCCGCGATTCTTCTGACGCCGTGCGGAAAAAGAATTACTATTTCGATCATGTTTCCTTCGGCCATGATGTCGAAACCGCTTATTTGATGCTGGAAGCCTCGCATGTTTTGGGTCTCGAAGCGGATGACAAAACCTTGCGCGTTGCCAAGCGCATGGTTGATCATGCGCTGGCTAATGGTTGGGATAACGACAACGGCGGATTTTTTTATCAGGGATATTACTTCGCCGGCGCTGACACCATCACCATCATCAACGAAATCAAAGAATGGTGGGTGCAGGCCGAAGGGCTAAACTCTCTGCTGTTGATGTCCAAGCTGTTCCCCCGGGAAAAGAAGTACGAGCAGGCCTTCAAGAAACAGTGGGAGTACATGAAGCGCTATCTCATTGATCATGAGCATGGCGGCTGGTACAAAGAAGGCCTGGACAAAAGCCCGGAAATGGTAAAAAGCGCCAAAGGCTCTGATTGGAAGGTCAATTATCATGAATCACGCGCGTTAATGAATTGCATTAAAATGTTGAAATCCGAGCATGAGTTGATTAAGCAGCGCGCAAAACATCAGTAGATATGGATAGGGAAGGAGCTTATGAAAAATATTCTGCGGTGTGTATTAGCGTCATTGGGGATTTCAATTTTTCTTGCCGTTGTTCCGTCGCTGAGTCAGCCTCAGCAGCAGAAACTGTCGTTCATTCGCGTGGAGGGAAATCACTTTGTTGATGAGAGCGGCAAAGAAATCATTTTTCGCGGCGTATCTTTTTCTGACCCTGATCGCCTGGAAAAAGCTGGGCAGTGGAACAAAACCTACTTTGAAGCGGCGCAGAAGTGGAATGCCAATATCGTGCGATTTCCCGTGCATCCGGCCGCCTGGCGTGAGCGCGGTGAAGAAGAGTATCTCAAATTGTTGGATCAGGGTGTGGTCTGGGCCGGCGAGTTGGGGATGTATGTGATCATTGATTGGCATTCCATCGGCAACCTGCGCACGGAATTGTTTCAGCATCCGATGTACAACACCTCCAAAACTGAAACCTTTCGCTTTTGGAAAACCATTGCGGCAAGATATGCCGGCAATCCCGTGACGGCATTCTATGAAGTGTTCAATGAGGCCACGCGTTTCAACGACACGCTCGGCAAGCTGACCTGGGAACAGCACAAGGAGTTGATGGAAGAAATTATTGCAATCATCTATGCGCACGATAAAACCGTAATTCCATTGGTCGGAGGGCTTGATTGGGCCTATGATCTCAGTTTTGTAAGAGAAGATCCGATTGCTTACCCCGGCATCGCGTATGTCACGCATCCTTATCCGCAAAAACGTGAAGCGCCGTGGGAAGGAAAATGGGAGGAGAGTTGGGGATTTGTTGCCGACCGATATCCTGTCATCGCTACCGAATTCGGTTTTATGAGCGCCGACGGGCGCGGCGCGCATATTCCGGTGATTGGCGATGAAACCTACGGCGAAGCCATCATCAACTACTTCAACAAAAAAGGCATCTCCTGGACCGCGTGGGTGTTTGATCCTTCCTGGTCGCCGCAATTGATTGAAAATTGGAATTTCGAACCGACGCCGCAAGGCCGGTTCTTCAAAGCGAAAATGATGCAGCTTAATCCCAAGCCGGCAAAATGATGAACCCGGTTAGGCTTTAAGTTTGTCGGAGATCGTTTTGCGATGGAATAGGTTGGCCCGGAGGAATAGCGATTGATCCGCGAAGAAGCAAAAAACCTCATGAACACGACAACGCAGAAACTCACAATCAAAGAAAAGGCCGGATATGGTTTTGGCGATTTGGCCTCGGTGCTGTACTGGCAAACGATCTCGGCCTATCTGCTCTATTTTTACACAGACGTCTTTGGCATTACCGCAGCCGCGGCCGGGACAATGATTTTAGTGAGTCGCTTGTGGGATGGCGTCAATGATCCGATGATGGGCATCATCGCCGACCGCACCAACACGCGCTGGGGAAAGTTCCGGCCTTATCTGCTATGGTTTGCTGTTCCGCTGGCTATCGTTGGCGTTCTAACGTTCACGACGCCCGATCTCAGCGCCTCCGGCAAATTGATTTATGCTTACGTTACGTTCATTTTGCTGATGATGTTGTATACCGCCATCAATATTCCCTATTCCTCGCTGTTGGGCGTTATCACGCCGGATCCCATTGAACGCACGAGTGTTTCTTCTTACAAATACGTTTTTGCTTACCTCAGTGGCACGATTGTGTCAGCATTTGCGCTGCCCCTTACGGTTTTCTTCGGAGCCGGCAACGAGGCGCACGGCTGGCAGTTGACGATGACGGTATTCGGCCTCGCCGCCGTCATTTTCTTTTTTATCACGTTTATCTTGACGCGCGAGCGCGTCCAGCCGCCCAAAACGCAAAAAGCGTCGATCGCGCAAGACTTAAAAGATCTTGTCGCTAACAAACCCTGGATACTCTTGCTCTTTACCACGCTGTTGATGATTCTCTTCGTCGCCACCCGCATGAGCGTGACGGCGCATTATTTCAAATACTATGTCGGCGATCAGCACGTGACGCTTTTGGGTAAAACGTATACGTATGGTTTTGTCGCGCTCACCTCGGCGTTCAACGCGATCGGGCAATGGCTGGCAATCATCGGCGTCATCTTTACGAACTTTTTTGCCAAAAAGATTGGCAAGAAACGGGCCTTCCTCATTCTGTTTGCAACGGCGGCGGTGTCTACCGCAATATTCTTTCTATTGAAACCTGAAGAGGTGATTTTAATGTTTATCTTTCAGGCGATTGGCTCGTTTGCCGGCGGACCTTTATCGCCGCTCATTTGGGCCATGTATGCGGATGCCGCGGATTATTCAGAATGGAAAACCGGCAGAAGAGCTACGGGTCTGGTTTTTTCCGCATCGACGATGTCGCAAAAATTTGGCTGGGCCATTGGGGCATTTCTCGCGGGTACGTTGTTGTCGGCGTTTGGATTTCAGGCAAACCTGGCGCAAAATCCCGAGGTGCTGTCGGGGTTGAAAGCGCTGATGAGTATTATTCCGGCGGCAGCGGGGTGCGTGGCAATTGCATTGATTCTGTTTTACAAATTGGATGAAAGCACGATGCGGCGCATCGCCATGGAATTAAATGAACGGCGAGGAACGGCAGAATGAAAACCATAGGCAATTTCATCAAGGCATGTCCCCGCGCCTTCCTCTTTACAGCTTTGTTTCCGTTTATTGCCTCTCATTCCGCGGCGCTTGCCACGAAATTCGTTCCGGCCAATCATCCCCACATTCAATATTGGGGCAGGTGGGATTTGTCGGATTCCTTGCATGCGAAGCACTCCTGGCCGGGCGTCGCGCTTTATGCGGAATTCAGCGGAACCAGCATTGGTGTGCGCATGGCCGATAACGGGAATTACTACAATGTTTATCTCGACGGGACGTTGCATCACATTTTTCATGGCACTGCGGCGGAAGAATCCGATTACCTCCTTGTTGATAGTTTAAAAGCTGGAAAACACACGTTATTGTTGACGAAGCGTAACTGCGCCCAGAATAAAATTTATTCGTTCTCCGGCTTTTTACTCGATGAGGGCGCGCAGCTTCTCCCGCCGGCGTCCGCAATGAAGACGCACAAGATTGAATTCATCGGAGATTCGTTCACCGTTGCGGAAGGCAACGAAGCGACGGTATTGAGCATGCCCTGGGAAGAAACCTTTCCGGTTACCAATCTGGACAAGGGATTTGCCGTGATCGTCGCCCGGCACTTTAACGCACAGTATCACATCACCGCGCGTTCCGGCATCGGAATGGTTACGGATTGGTCAGGAGATCATACGCTGAACATGCCCGATCGTTTCGATCGCGCCTTGATGGACGCGCCTGAACCCAAATGGGATTTTCAACGATGGGCGCCGGAGCTGGTAGTGATTTGCCTGGGATTGAATGATTATTCCGGATTGAAAGACCAGGCTGGCAACGTTTCCGGGGAAAATTCCACGCTTTATCGCAAACGGTATCATGAATTTTTGGCAACGATTCGCCGCGCTTATCCCGGGGTAAACATTCTTGCGGGAATGATGAGCGTAAGTCTGGCAAGCGCGATATTTATTTTGCGCAGTTCGATTATTTTCAGGATGGATATGTGGCGAACGGACATCCCAATGTGGCCTCACATGAAAAAATTGCGCGGCAATTGATCTCTGCCCTGGAGGCGGACAATCTATTGTCGCCGCGCTAGGAGTGTGGCCGAAAAGTCGATTTTTGCTCAAAACTCCTACTTAGAATCAGGTGGTTAGCATCGCGGAAAATGCACCTGAAGAGGTTTTCGGCTACAGCCCAAGCCAAAATGGATTTATTGCAAGGAATCGTATGATGAGAAGACTGACAGTAGTGATCGTTTTGCTCGCGGCAGTTTCTGCTTTCGGGCAAAAATTTGACGGTTTGGCAGTGACGCCGCCCATGGGCTGGAACAGTTGGAACAAATTTGCTTGTGATGTGAATGAACAACTGATTCGCGAAACCGCGGATGCCATGGCGAGCAGCGGCATGAAAGCGGCCGGCTATCAATATATTGTGATTGATGATTGCTGGCACGGTGAGCGCGATAGTCTCGGGTTCATTCAGCCGCATCCGGAGCGGTTTCCCTCCGGTATGAAAGCGCTGGCGGATTACATTCATGCCAGGGGTTTGAAATTCGGCATTTATTCCGATGCGGGATGGAAGACGTGCGGCGGACGGCCCGGCAGCCGCGGTTATGAATATCAGGATGCCATGCAATATGCCAGGTGGGGTGTGGATTATTTGAAATACGATTGGTGCAACACCGAAGGGCTGAATGCCGAAGGCGCATACTTGACCATGCGCAATGCGCTGTATGCCGCTGGCCGCCCCGTGGTTTTTAGCCTCTGCGAATGGGGCAGCAACAAGCCGTGGGAATGGGGAAAAAATATCGGCCATCTCTGGCGCACCACCGGCGACATTACCAACTGCTTTGATTGCGTCGTTGATCACGGCACCTGGAAATCCTGGGGCGTCACCTACATTCTCGATATGCAAAAAGGCCTGCGCGTGCATGCCGGCCCGGATCATTGGAATGATCCCGACATGATGGAGGTCGGCAACGGCATGTCAGTCAGCGAAGATCGCGCGCATTTTTCCATGTGGAGCATGCTGGCCGCGCCCTTGATGGCCGGAAACGATTTGAGAAACATGTCAAAAGAAACGGTGGAGATTCTCACCAACCGGGAAGTGATTGCAGTCAATCAAGATTCGCTTGGCATTCAGGGATTTCAATACTCCGCACAAGACAGCCTTGAGATTTGGTTTAAACCGCTATCCGCAGGAGAATGGGCTGTGTGTTTTTTGAACCGCGGCTCGGCAGCAAAGACGATCAATTTCTTGTGGAAAGAACACGCCATCGTTGACTCCTTCGCCAAGCGGGAAATTAATTTTAGTCAAACCCAGTTTGCCATTCGCGATTTGTGGGCCAGAAAAAATTTGGGCAAGACGAATAAATCATTTGTCAGTCAGCTTGCCTCGCATGAGGTAAAATTGCTGA
>QEVD01000736.1 GCA_003576975.1 Candidatus Zhuqueibacterota bacterium | reverse complement strand
CATTTCATTTTCTTTCATGCCGCGCGTCGTCAATGCGGGCGTGCCGATGCGAATGCCGCTGGTGACCGTGGGCGGCTGATGATCGTTCGGCACCATGTTTTTGTTGACGGTGATGCCGGCTTTTTCCAGGGCTGCTTCGGCGTCCTTGCCGGTGAGATCGCGATTGCGCAGATCGACCAAGAGCAGATGATTGTCCGTGCCGCCCGAGACGATGTCATAACCCAGATCCATCAATTTCTTGGACATCGCTTGCGCATTATGAATCACCTGGCGGGAATACTCAATGAAGTCGATCTGCAATGCTTCTTTGAATGCCACGGCTTTGGCGGCAATCACGTGCATGAGCGGGCCGCCTTGAAAACCCGGAAACACGGCGGAGTCGATCAACTCCGACCATTTCTTCTTGCGGCCCTTGGGCGTGGTTAAGCCCATGTCGTTTTCCTCATCGTTGCCGACCAGAATCATGCCGCCGCGCGGGCCGCGCAAGGTTTTGTGCGTGGTGGTGGTGACGGCGTGGCAATGCGGCAACGGATTGTCGAGCAGCTTGGCGGCGATCAGGCCGGCGGGATGGGCAATATCGGCGACCACCTTGGCATTGACTTCGTCCGCGATTTCGCGAAAGACGTCATACTCAAATTGGCGCGAGTACGCGCTCGCACCCACGATGATCATTTTGGGCTTGTGCTTTTGGGCAAGATCGCGCACTTGATTCATGTCGACGCGTTCCGTTTTCGCATCGACGCCATAAAAGACGACGTTAAAAATTTTGCCGGAGAAGTTCACCGGACTGCCGTGCGTGAGATGGCCGCCGTGCGCGAGATTCATGCCCAGAATCGTGTCGCCCGGCTTGAGAAACGTGAAATAGGTTGCCAGGTTGGCCTGGCTGCCGGAATGCGGTTGCACATTGGCATGATCCGCGCCGAACAGCCGGCAGGCGCGCTCGCGCGCGAGTTCTTCGGCATTGTCCACAAATTCGCAGCCGCCGTAATAGCGTTTGCCGGGATAGCCTTCGGCATATTTGTTCGTCATGGGCTGGCCCAGCGCTTCCAGCACGGCCAGGCTGCAATGGTTCTCGGAAGCGATCAACTCCAGCGTTTCATGCTGGCGATTGATTTCATCGAGAATCGCACGATGAATTTCAGGATCGGTTTTGGCTAAATGTTGCACCACAATTCTCCTTCTCAAAGTCGCCGCGGGCATTACTGTTGGTTCGTGCGTCCGGATTTGCGGTCTCGTCCTGATTCTTGATGATGTGTTTCAATGCCTGAAAAATGTCAGCCGGTTAAATATGACGCGCATGTTAATAAAAACGCCGCAAAGATGCAAGGGAAAGGTCGGTGTAAGAAAGTTCGTGAGTGACGAACGAGACGATCAGGCCACAGAAAAGAAATCCCACAGAATCCTGGCTCTCGATTCTGTGGGATGGTAAGGCTGAATGTTACGACACTAGATCCCCCCGATCAAACTCGCCCGCGTAAACTCCCGATTCATCTTCGCAATGAAATTTACGCTGATTTCCTTCGGGCAGACGGCCTCGCATTCGTACGGCCTCGCATTCGTATTGATTTGTGCAGTTGCCGAAGCCTTCCTTGTCCATTTGCAGAACCATATTGCGCACGCGGTGCGCGCGCTCGGGCTGTCCTTGCGGCAGATGCGCGAGGTGCGAAACCTTGGCCGCCACGAAAAGCATGGCTGAGGCATTCTTGCAGGAAGCGACACATGCGCCACAGCCGATGCACGCCGCTGCGTCCATCGCTGTTTCTGCCGCATCCTTCGGAATCGGCAGCGCATTGGCATCGGGCGCGCCGCCGGTATTGACGGAGATGAAGCCGCCGGCCGCCATGATGCGGTCAAAAGCGCTGCGATCCACCACCAAATCCTTGAGCACCGGAAACGGTTTGGCGCGCCAGGGTTCAACATAAATATGATCGCCATTCTTGAACTGGCGCATGTAGAGTTGGCAGGTAGTTTTGCCGCCACCGGGTCCGTGCGCAATGCCGTTGATCATCAATGAACACGCGCCGCAAATGCCTTCACGGCAATCGTGATCGAACGCGATGGGATCCACGCCCTTCATGTTCAAATCTTGGTTGACGACATCTAGCATCTCGAGAAAGGACATGTCGGGACTGATTTCCGGCGTTTCGTAAACGGTCATTTTTCCGGAAACGTGAGCATTCGGTTGCCGCCAAACGTGCAATGTCACTTTCATTTGTAGCTCCTCTCCGCTAGCTGGACGTTTTCAAAGGTCAACGATTCTTTGTGCATGATTGGCGCTTTGCCCTCGCCTTGATATTCCCAGGCGCTCACATAACAGTAGTTCGCGTCGTCGCGTTTGGCCTCGCCTTCGCTGGTTTGATATTCTTCACGAAAATGGCCGCCGCAGGATTCCTTGCGATCCAGGGCGTCGCGGCACATCAACTCGGCAAATTCGAAGAAATCTGCCACGCGTAAAGCCTTTTCCAATGCCATATTGAATTCTTCATTATTGCCCAGCACGTTGACATTTTGCCAATACGCAGCGCGCAAGGTGGGAATCTCCGTGAGATTTTTCTGCAGGCCCGCTTCGTTGCGCGCCATGCCGCAGCGTTCCCACATCATCGTGCCCAGCTCGCGATGGAAGGAATCCACTGTGCGTTTACCTTTGATGGACAACAATCGCTTGATGCGATCGGTGACTTCGCTCTCCGCCTGCTTGAAGGC
>QEVD01000119.1 GCA_003576975.1 Candidatus Zhuqueibacterota bacterium | reverse complement strand
CGCCAGCGGCAGCAAATACCACGCATATCCCAGGCGATCGCCGGCTTCCGCGCCTTCGAGCATGGCGTCGATCACCGCGTTGTCGATGTGATCGTGATACAGCGTTTCCGGATCGCGCCATTCCGCGACCACGCGCAATTGCGGATCGTATTCCAAATCCGCGGGTTCCTGTGTTTCAAAATGCTTGACGCCGAACGCCGCCAGCCAGGCGCTCACGCCCGGCGTCGAGATGTGAGAAATTCCCATCCATAAATTGACGCCGAACTTGCGGTAGGCGGCGGAGGCGACTTCCGAGCAGAACTGCTTGCTGTCATCATGATAATTCATCTCGAAATCATACGGAATGTGCTGTTCACGCGCTTGCTGCAGCGCGGCAGCCGCGGCTTTGTGCGGCAGCAACGGATCTGCGACTAAAGCCGGCAGATCCGCGCGCAAGCGCAACACCATCACGCGCAGCTTCTTGTCACGCAGATATTCTTCCAGCGTGGCAATGGCAACCCCGCGCTCGATGTGGGCCTCGACGATCGAAGCGAGGCTGGTTTTTTCATCGACGTGAACCAGAGCGATATGCGAAAAATTTCCGGGATAATCATTGCCGCGCGCGATCAACGCCGAGGTGGGTGCGCCGCCGCGCGACACCAGAATATCGCCGCTGTGAATCGTAGCTCCGAGGATTTTGGCCAAAGGCGTTTGTGACGGCTCCTCCTGGCCGCGCGCCAGCGCCGGCAACGAATCTTGCGGCGCTTGCAGCATAACTTCTTCCAGTGCGGCGCGGCTGCCGTAGAGCAGCCGGTAAATGCGGTTGCGCGTGGCCGCCTCCGAAAAATCCCATTGTTGGGATTGCGTCTTAACCAATCTGCGCAAGCGTGTTTGAAATTGCGTATAGCCGGGAAGTTTTTGCGGACAGGCACCCACCTGGGGCGCAGCTTCGAACACGATTCTTTCGATTTCCGCAAAAAGCGCGTCGGCGGGCTGCCGTGTATCAGCGTCGAGGGAATCCAACAGGCGGTGGCCATAAGCAAATTCGGCCGCGATGACCGGCGCCAATTCCTCGCAACCTTGTTGGCGCGCGTTTTTAAAGCGATCTTCCAGAGCTTGCCAATATTCGTCTTTATTCCATACGAAAGGCTGTTTGTCGCTGGCCGCCGGCTCCGGCGGGTTTGAAGCGGGAATCAGCAGGAGCAGATAAAGCCCGGCAAGTGTGAGCGCAATGCGCCCAACTGTTTTGCGCCGGCGTTGTTGTGATGGCCTCATGATCGCATCCGGAAATTTTGCTGTGACAGGTTTTGATCACAAAACAACAGCGCCTTCCGGATTGAGCATCATCCGGAAGGCGGCAGGCGTTCAATGCCAAGCGCCCAAAATTGCGCCGGCGATAACCAGACCCACGAGATTATAGCCGCTGTCGATGAGAAAAAGTTTGAGCGGGCGATCTTCAAATGTGCTGGTGGTGAAGCTCGTCATCGCGCTGAAGCCCAGGCCTGCCATCAAGCCGGTTTCCGCGCCGCTGAAGAGATTCGCGGGCTGCACGCGCGTGATGAAAATCGCCAGGACGTATGCGATAATCAGCGAGCTGATGAGCGCCACCGCATAAGCCTTGCCCGCGCCGCCCTTCTTTTTTATGTCCTCTTCCGTCGTGCCCATCAGCGCCATCCACGGCCTGGCGAACAACATGGGCGAATACCACAAACCGCCCAGCACGAAATACACCACTGCCGCCACCAATACCGCCACAGGGTTGATGCTCTCCATGCCTCTCCTCCGTTGAAAAGGTTGTTTGTCTGAGCAGGCATTTGTTGCCTGTTCTTGGCGCCGCAATTTAACCGTCCGGCTGCAAATATCAAGCGCTTTGTTTGACCCGCAACCTCACCGCGCCTAAAATGCGCTTGACATCCAATCAAAAACTGTCTATATTTTTTCGCCAAATCGAACGTGTGCATGGCTTTTGTTGCAATCGTTACGGAAGCCCGTCGCACCATAAATACCGGAGTTGTTGCAGGATATGCCGCGCGGCCGTGTGAAGTGGTTTAACGAGAACAAAGGTTACGGATTCATCGAGCCGCTGGCAGGCGGTGAAGAGGTGTTCGTTCATTTCTCGGTTATTCAAATGGATGGTTTCAAAACGCTGCCGCAAGGCACCGAAGTCGAGTTCGAATATGTGGCGGGCGAAAAAGGCCCGCAAGCGACAAAAGTCACGAAAGTGTAAACCCGCCGCCGAGGTTTCTTGCGCCAACCATCGCACCCCGATTGCTGCCTGATCGGGGTTCGTTTTATAGATCGACGTCAGGCAAGATCAATCTGGAGAGTAACCGTGAAATTCGATGCACAAGCCATTCAGAAAATTGCCGAGGTGCTGCAAACCGAAGCGAAAGAGCGCGGCAATAATTTTCGCATGGTTTTGGATCATCCGGAATCCGGGCGGCGGCTCTCGCTCGAAATTTATCCCGAAATCGCCATCAGCAAAAACAAGGGCAGCTTGATTTCGGTGTACACGGCCTCCAGTCATTTGCAACTGCATTTTTGCACGGGCTTCGTCGTCAGCGAAGCGCTCGGCGAAGTCACGTTCGTTGCTGAAAATAAGGGCAAAGTGTGCGGATTGATCATCGAGAAAGAGGCGGGATGCTCGTTGTTTGCGAATGTCGATGCGAAAGTCTTGTCCGGCGATTTTACCACACTGGGGCCGGAAGTCATGCTCTCCGGCATCGCGCTCTCGCTTACCGAAAGCATTTTGCCCAAGCCCAAGAAAACGCAACGCGCGAAAAGACCTGCAAAGAAAGCGGCAAAATCATCCAAAAGAAAAACCTCGCCGCGCCGGCGGAAATAGATAGGCACCATTGGCACTGTCTGTTGACATGCTTTTGATGCGAGTTTGACAAATCAGGAAGTGCTTTAGTGGCAAACTTGTGTAAATCAGTGGCATTATCTTTGTAGCCGATGTTCTTAAGCATTGTAGATATTCCGCTAACACTGGATTTTTTTAAACGGTATAGACGATGTTTAATCAGAATCTGAAAATATCTTCCGATCAAATCGCTGACTTTTGCAGGCGGTGGCGCATTAGCGAGTTCGCTTTGTTTGGATCAGCCCTGCGTGATGACTTCAATTCCCAAAGTGATCTCGATATCTTGGCCACGTTTACACCAGAGGCGAATTGGAGCCTGTTTGATCACGTGCAAATGGAACAAGAATTGGCAAAATTATTTGATCGGAAAATTGATCTCTTTAGCAAACGTGCTGTCGAGCAAAGCCAAAACTGGATACGGCGCCGGGAAATACTAAGCACCGCCGAGGTTGTTTATGCAACGTGATAATACCGCTATTTTGGATATTGCCCAAGCAGCGCGGCTCATTCTTGAATTCAAAAAAGGGGGAGATAAAGCCGCCTTCCTTCAGGATGTTAAAACGCAGTCGGCCATTTTACATCAACTGATGGTTATGGGTGAAGCAGTCAAACGGTTGTCTCAGGATTTTCGGGTGCACCATGACGCAATTCCTTGGGGGCCGATTGCAGGCATGCGTGACAAACTCATACACGCCTATGACATAGTTGATCTCGAAGAGGTTTGGGAAACAGTGACGGCGGACGTGCCAGTTTTGCTCTCTTTGCTTACACCTCTTCTCCCGCAAGAAGATGATCTGCATTGAACGCAGCGATGGAAAACTACATCGCGGAATTTCTCGATTATTTGCGCGCTGAAAAACATCTCGCCAAGAACACCGTCATCTCCTACGGTTTCGATTTAAAACGCTATGCCGCGTTTCTTGCCCAGCGCCGCCTCACCACACCGGCAGAAGTTACTGTTGCCGACATCCGCGCGCTGCTCACCGAACTGACGCAATTGGGGTTCGCCACCACCAGCATCGGCCGCCAGCTTGCTGCCATTCGCATGTTTCATCGTTACCTCCTCGGCGAGAAGTATTGCGCACACGACCCCGCCGAGACGCTCTCGCTGCCGCGCCAAAGCCAAAAAATCCCTCACGTGTTGGACATTGCTGATATCGAGCAACTCTTGCAGCAGCCGGACGTCGCCACCGCATTGGGCGTGCGCGATCGCGCCTTACTGGAGTTTCTCTATGCCACCGGCGCGCGCGTTTCCGAAGCCATCGAGCTGGGCATGAATGATCTTTTTTTGCAGCAGCATTTTGTGCGCCTCTTCGGCAAAGGCTCAAAAGAACGACTCGTGCCTATCGGCGAAGTTGCGACGCTGTGGGTACAAAATTACTGCGAGCAAATCCGCCCGCAGCTTATCCGCAAGCGCCGCACGCAGGAAAAAGTGTTTGTCAATGCGCGTGGCGGCAAATTCTCGCGCATGGGGGTGTGGAAAATTTTGCGCGGCTATTTGAAAGCTGCGGGCATCACCAAGCCGGCTTCGCCGCACACCATCCGGCATTCGTTTGCCACGCATTTGCTCGAAGGTGGCGCGGATTTGCGCGCCGTGCAGGAGATGCTCGGCCATGCTGATCTTGCCACCACACAGATTTACACACATCTCGATCGCGCTTATTTGAAGGAAGTTCACCGCCAATTTCATCCGCGCGAGAAGTATTTTGATGCTACGGGAAAGTGATAGTATTGCCAGATTTGGGCGGCTGTTGAAGCCATGAAATTCGCGGTTGCAACAATGCCCCACAAGGGGGCAGGGCTACGAATCCTGTACACGCATTTAAAAAACGCTGTAAACGCGACATCGTGTAACGTGTAAGGTGTAAAGTTTTCGTTCATCCGATCACATGAAAAAAAACATGAAAACCGACGCCGACCTCCCTCTCAAAAATTTATACACGGCTGATGATGCGCCCGCTGCGCCGGAAAATGCCGGCGAGTATCCCTTCACGCGCGGCCTCTTTGCGGAAATGTATCGCGCAAAACTGTGGACCATGCGCCAATACAGCGGCTATGCCACCGCCGAAGACACCAATGCGCGCTTTCATTATCTGCTCTCGCAAGGCCAAACCGGGCTTTCAACCGCATTTGATTTGCCCACGCAAATGGGCTATGATTCCGATCACAAACTCGCCGACGGCGAAGTCGGCAAGGTGGGCGTGGCGATTTCGAGCATAGAGGATATGGAACGGCTGTTTGCGGGCATTCGTCTGGAAGAAGTCACCACCTCGATGACGATCAATGCCACGGCCTCGACTCTGCTCGCGCTTTATATCGCCGTCGCGAAAAAACAGAATGCGGACTTGAAGGCGATCAGCGGAACGGTGCAGAACGACATTCTAAAAGAATACATTGCGCGTGCCACTTACATTTTTCCTCCTACGCCCTCGTTGCGTCTCGTCACCGACATGTTCGAGTTTTGTTCACAGCATACGCCCAAATGGAATCCGATTTCCATCAGCGGCTATCACATTCGCGAGGCCGGCTCGGACGCGGTGCAGGAAGTGGCGTTTACCTTTGCCAATGCCATCGAGTACGTTCGGCATGCCGTCAATCGCGGCCTCGAGGTGAATGTCATCGGTCCACGGCTTTCGTTTTTTTTCAACAGTCACAACAATTTCTTCGAAGAGATTGCCAAATTTCGTGCAGCGCGGCGCTTGTGGGCGCGCATCATGAAGGAAAGGTTCGGCGCAACCAATCCCAAGGCGATGATGCTGCGTTTTCACACGCAAACGGCGGGCGCTACCTTGACCGCGCAACAGCCGGATAATAACATCGTGCGGGTAACATTGCAGGCGTTGGCAGCAGTGCTGGGCGGCACGCAATCACTGCATACCAACTCGCGCGATGAAGCGCTGGCGTTGCCGACGGAAGAGTCGGTGATGATTGCATTGCGTACGCAACAAATTATTGCCTATGAAAGCGGCGTGCCGGCGGTGACAGATCCTCTCGGCGGCAGCTATTTCGTCGAAAGCTTGACCAATGAAATCGAAAAGCGCGCCGAAGAGTATATTGAAAAGATCGAAAGCCTCGGCGGCGCGGTGAAGGCCATTGAAGCTGATTTTTTTCAAGAAGAGATTGCCCGGCGATCGTGGGAATATCAGCAGGCCATTGAACGCGGCGAGAAGATCATCGTGGGCGTGAACAAATTTCAAGTCGACGATGAAAAGAAAATCGATTTACTGCGCGTCGATCCCAAAATTCAGGAGCAGCAAATCCGCCGCTTGCGCGAGCTGCGCCGCCGCCGCGACAACGCCAAAGCCAGCGAATTACGGCAAAAATTAGAATCCGCGGCAAAGGGCAAAGAAAATCTCATGCCGCATATCATCGCCTGTGTCGAGGGTTATGTAACGCTTGGCGAGATTTCAGATTCGTTGCGGGAGGTGTTTGGGAAATATCAGGTGAAGGGGTGAAATTGTGAATGATCAAGAAGTTGGAAAGATATTGAACGCACTTCCTTACAAACTCAAGAAGCGCCAAAATATCGGTTTCAATGAAATCAAAGCTTGGCTGCAGCGTGAGCAAAAACTTGCAAAAAGGTGTGGGCTTCTTGTATTGAGCCTTGGCATTTTATCTTTGCTCGCTTTTATTGCATATGGGCTCGCGGACTTGGATTTCTTAGTTTTATTGGCCGTATCAGCATTTTTTTCTTTTTATTTCACGAAGAGACAAAAATCATTGGAGAGCATATCAGATGATCAAATAAAAAATTATGTTTTGAGTATGGCAACATTGGTTAATGTTGCAACGTCAACGCCTCAGCTTCTTGGATCAATACTGGCAAGTTCGGATGTTCAAAGCTCAGATGAGGCGCTGGAACACGATGATGCTTGATGTCGGGCGGAATATGCTTGTGGTGTGGGAAGGTCGCAGCTAGCGTAGGATCATCGGGATGCGGCCAGCAATCATACCAACAGAGTTTTTCATCCCCTTGATAAATCTCGTAACTGTAATCTTCGATGCACCGTTCAACAAAGTCTATTGTTTCAAAAATACGCAATTTCATCTCACGATTAAAATATGATGTCCCGACAACTTGCGCCGAACCCGCACTGGTACGCTTAACCACTAGGGTTGAGGTTTCAATACTAGAAAATCGGGCTTGCAACGAATAAACGAATTGTTCATACTCAGACAAAACGGGAATCATGCCGCGACGCCTTCTGCCTTAAAAAAGTCGTCTTCAATAGGCTGCACGAGCTTTAGAATCGCGGACGGCGACTTGAGCAGATCGAGATATTTCTCTCGCCGTTTGAGCCAAATCTTATAAAGCCCCAACCACTCATGCAGCTCGAAGGTTTCTTCGACCTTGCCGGCCAGCACTAATTTATAGAATTCGGCGGACTTGATGCTATACTTCCATTCGAACTTCTGCATTTGTTGTTCGAGCTCGTTCATTTCTCGAACAATTTCGTCCAGGGTCATTTCCATAACGTGCCTCTTATAGAAAAAATCGCTTTGCCTTCCAAAGCTATAAGTTTTTCTCAAACTGGCAACGAAAATCTTGTCTTCACAATTAACTGCAAATCGTCGGTGAAAATCATGTCCGAAAGCAACCGCATTCTCGATCAGCTCAAACGCGCGCGTGACGGTGAGGCTTGGCAAAGGCCTGCGGTGAAGGAGACGCTGGCGTGCGTCACCACTGCTAACCTGCGGCGAGGCCGGTGCTCAACGTTCCGAAGCGCAACCGAAAGACGTCGTTCCCGGCCAGCGCTACTCCTTGTTATTCATGCTGCACGACGCGATCCAGCATGACTTGTATCATGCCGGGCAAATCGTTTTGCTGAAAAATGCTTGAAATCGCGCTCGACCATTAACTCAAACAAAGGCTCTTTCAAAAAAAGAGGGTTCGGCAGGCGGCAAACTTTCAAACCCGCAGTAGCGAATTATTATCACTGAAAATTCAATCACCCCTGCCGCAATTTGCCAACACCCTGCGCTATCACTTTTACCGCGCGGTCGATCTCTTCCTCCGTTGTAAATTTTCCCACGGAAAGCCGCAACGTTCCCATGGCATAATCCCGCGGCACGTTCATGGCCTGCAACACATGCGACACCGCAATCTCTCCGCTGGAGTGGCAGGCAGCCCCGGCGGAGGCGGCGATCTCGTGGCTGATTTCAGCCAACAGGGCATTCGCCTGCACGCCGCGAAAACTCACGCTGAGAGTGTTGGGCAAACCATCTTCCGCATGGCCGTTGAATCTAATCTCCTCGATTTGTTTACTCAGGCTTGTGCGTAAACGGCCGCGCAGCATTTTCATGTGCGTCATATTTTTTTCCAGATCTCTTGCGGCAATGTCGCAGGCCTTGCCAAGTCCCACGATGCCGGCGACATTTTCGGTGCCGGCGCGGCGTTGTTGTTCCTGCTTGGCGCCATGAATCAGGCGTTCCAGTTGCAGGCCGCGCCGCACGATGAGCGCGCCCACGCCCAATGGCGCATAAAGTTTATGTCCCGCCACTGAAAGCATATCCACCTCCATCTGTTTCATATTCACGGGTACTTTGCCGGCGGATTGCGCCGCATCGCAATGTATGGCAATGTTGTGGGCATGCGCCAGCGCAGTGATCTCACGAACCGGCTGCAACGTGCCCACTTCGTTGTTGGCGTGCATCACGCTAATCAGCGCGGTGCGCGCAGAAATTGCCTGCTGCAGCGCTTCCAGTTGCACCCGTCCCAATTCATCCACCGGCGCAAAAAAAACGCGATAGCCGCGCACGCGTTCCATGTATTTGCAGGCTTCGCTGGTGGCCGGATGCTCAATGGCCGGCGTGATAATTTCATTGCCGGCGTCGGGATGGGCATCGAGATAGCCTTTGATGGCAAAATTATTGGCTTCACTGCCGCCGCTGGTGAAGATGACTTCATCCGGCTCACAATTCAGTAACGCTGCAACATGCGCGCGCGCGTTCATGATCGCCTGGCGCCCCTGCTGGCCGTACGCATGCGCGCTGCTGGCATTGCCAAAATGACTGGTGAGATACGGCAGCATGGCCTCGAGAACTTCCGGAGCAATGGGTGTTGAGGCGTTGTAATCAAAATAAATGGGAGACATGACGTTTTCCGTTTGTTTGAGTTGTGCGGCCAAAACTGATGAACGATTGAAGCCGTGAATTCCTGTGAATACCGTTCCGTCAATGGCCATGCCCGGTGCGTCACAAAAGTCTTTCAAGCAACGCGAGACGTGAAGCCACGAAGGCCCGCAATAGGAACTATCCGCTTGCGCTGTCAGAGCTGATTTTTGTGCATCGCAATCGCAAAACGATTTTGCTCAAATGCGAGGCGCCCTGCCGATTCTCACATACAGCGGCCAGCATATTTTTTTGGTTTTTTGGCCCTCGCCCCACAATTGCGCAAGTTTGGGAGCAATTTGCGCGACGGGATCGGCGCGATGTTGTGCAAGATAAGCCTGGGTAGACGACCAGGTGCCGAGATAACCCAGCAAATCGCCCAACCGCCAACGCGCTTCCATCTGAAACGTTGGAGCCTTTTGTTCGAGAAATGGAAACGGCAGATCGGCATAATGATTTCCAACCCAATACCGTTCCGGCGGCCAGCACGGCCCAATGATGTTCTCGTTGAAATCATGCAGCACGGCATCAATCTCGGGAGAGATGCGCAACAAATCATAACACCAGACGGCAAGCGCGCCTTCGGGCTTGAGCACGCGCTTCACCTCGGCGTAAAACAGATCGAGGTTGAACCAATGCAGCGCCTGCGCCACCGTAATGAGATCCATCGTATGGGAAGCGATTGGCGCCTGCTCACCCGGCGTAACGACATACGTGATCTGTTTATGCGGCTTTGCCTGCATGATTTGTCTTGCACTGGCGTCCGTTGCGATGACGCGGTTAAAATGCCGGGTTAGCGTTAATGCCGCCTGGCCATTGCCTGTGGCGCAATCCCAGGCATAATCATGGACAGGAACTTGCGCTGCAAGATAAGCAAACAACTCCACGGGATAATGCGGCCGGTATTTCGCGTAGTCGCCCGCTAGTTTGGAAAAATGATCTTTGAAAGCCATGTGTTGTGAAATTCGAGCTGTTTGTTTATGCGCTACCTCTCACGGTTTTTGCCTGTTCATTGATGCTTGTTGGAGTTTTATTGATGGACTGCAAGAAGCTTGACACCAAGAACCTGAATACACAGGCGAACATTACTCAAGTTGATTCATGATTGTCAGGAGTTCGACCTTTCCGCTCGAATTTCATGCACACCTTTTAATTTGAGATCAGAGACTTTGGCGCGCACGGCGTTCATGAATCGTTCGCCCGGATCGGTTTTTTCGGTGCGATATCCCGCATCGCGCTCGCGCCACAACGCGTGGCCTTCGAATTCTTTGTATTCATGATGGCCGATGAGATAGCGAATAGTGGCGTATTTCCGCGCCAAGTAGCGCACCAAGCGGGCATTTGCCTCAACCTGCTGCTCGGTGAGATCGTCAACTCCGTTTTGTCCGCCCACATTTTCGACGCCGATCGACTCATAATTCAAACCGATGCAATGGCGCGCCATGTGATTTTCCGGCATCAATCGATAAATTTTGCCATCACGATCGACGAGGAATTGAATCGAAACATTAACCTCGCCGGCGCTCTGCAGTTCGAGCCGCGAGGCGGGCAGCTTCTCTGGATGAAATGCGGCAAACGATTGTTCGAACCCGGCTATCGCCGTCCAGTGCAATACGATGATGCGCGGCGTAATGACAATATCCGGGGTTGAAATGCCATAATGCGCGTGGATATAGTCGCGCGTAAGTTGCACGCGTTCAGCAGAAAACGAAATCGGCTTGTCGATGATTTGAATGCTCGAGCCGCATCCCAATATGAAATGGAGCAGCGCCAGAATGAGAAAATGCCGGGGCACGTGCAGCAATTGTTTTGCTTTCATGGCATTCCGTTATGCTTGTGGTGAATTCAACTCAGGTGGATTGACATGGGCGGCCAGCGAGACACCCGAAATATTGTAATCTAACCCGAACGAACCGGAATTCAAAAAAGTGCGTGCAAAGTCATCGAGACGCGCAAAGACCTGTGAATACTCTGCGGCGACTTTGAGTGAATAGATTTACGTGAGAATTTCAAATGTCGGCAAACGTCCAAAAATCTTATATCACCCTTATGAATATTGGATCAAATGTAACCTCTCTAAAGGATCTTTGCTTTGATTGTACTGCATTTGTCTTTATTGAGACGAAATGTTCTCAGGCTTTTTGCATGCTTTGCAGCAAAGCTTGAATGGGTCTGAGTCGAGTCGAAAAATTGTGGAGAAGAAGATGTTAAGAAAATTCGCCGCTTTCAAGGAAAAATCCTGATGATCAGAATGGTTTGTGGGGGAATAGCTTACGTTATTGATGCCTAATCGTGGTGTTTCAAATGGAGAAGCAGGCGGGTATTGTTATCGTATCGCGCAAAAAACTCGTTCCATTTTCACTTCAGATCCCATGCAACCTCGTTCTGGTTTGTTCGTAGAAATTTCCACCTAACGACGAGGAGAATGTCATGTTTGAATTATTCGCCCTCTTTGCGCTGGTTATTATTGCCGCTCTGGCTTTCAAAGGTTTGTTTTGGGTGCTCAAAGCCGGTTTATGGACATTGACTTTGCCGCTGCAATTGCTTGCCGGCGTGCTCGTGTTCGCCATCGCTATTCCGTTGGGATTAATTGCCGGCATATTGGGCCTGATTGTTCTGCCGGTGGCCTTGCTGTCTGCCGCATTACCGTTGCTTCTCCTGGGTGCGGGCATTTATCTGCTCATGCGGCAATGAGAAGTAGCGCGTGAAAGCGTCTTGACCTTCACATGGTTTGTTCTTCCGGTTTGCCCGCCAATCCACAATAACCCATTTGCACCGTTTCAAATTCCTTCATGAGGTTGACGGCGCGCCACATCATACAGTCGCTCGCCAGGCATAAGCAATCCGGATCGGGCTTGCCGCTGCCGATTTTGCGATTGATGGTGAGCGAGGTGTCCGTATGCCGCCGGAATCCCGACCGCGCCATCGGGCACCATTTCGTTTTGGCATCTTTTTCGGATAGAAGCATACGTTCGAGCCAACGCAAAAACAAAATTTTTTCCGTCACACGCCTGCACCTTGCCTCACGCAAGGTGCAGGCGCGACGGTTGCCAATAATTGGAGGAATATTACGCCAAAGCCGCTTTCGGCATTTCCTCGTACCGCCCGAGATCCCTCAATAACCGATAGTGCGCTGCAATGGCCCCGCGCACCGTGGGGTAGGACACATAACTAATGCCGAAGTCGGCGCATGCTTTTTCGACAATGCCGCTGATCTCGGGATAGTGGATGTGGCAAATGCGCGGAAAAAGATGGTGTTCGATCTGAAAATTCAGGCCGCCAAGATACCAGCACGCCAATTTGTTCTTGGGCGCGAAATTCGCCGTGGTTTCCACTTCGTGGATGGCCCATTCATTCTCGATCGTGGCCGAGGCGGGATCAGGCTCCGGGAAGGTGTTGCCCTCGACGACATGCGCGAGCTGAAACGTGAGCGCCAGCGTGAAGCCGAGCACCAGATGCACGAGCACGAAAAAGCCGATGACATGCAAAACCGGATGAAAGAACATCGGCAACACCAGCATATATCCGAAATAGAAGACTTTCGTCAAGAAGAATACAACCGTTTCAGATTTCGAAAGCCTGGGAAGCTCATATTCGCCGATGCGGCCGGAAAAGAATTTGCGAAAATCACCAATGGTGACCCACAGCAGCGTCATCAAGCCGTAGGCGGGAAAGGCATAAATCTGCTGAAAACGATGCCAGCGGCGGTGCGGCTGCGCCGGACTGAACCGCATGATGCCCTGCATTTGAATGTCATCGTCCAGTTCGTTGATATTCGTGTAGGTGTGATGCAGGATATTGTGTTTGTACTTCCAGAAGAAATAACTGCCGCCAATCAAATTGAGCATGAATCCCATAATCCAGTTGACGACTCCGTTGCCTGAGTAGCTGCCATGATTGCCGTCGTGCTGAATATTGAATCCCACCAGCGCAAAGCCCTGCGCCACCGCCACCGCAGTAATAACGGCCATTACCAATGACGAGGTCGCGAATACAAGCAAAATGTATGAGGTCGCGAGCCACAGCAGAATGATCACAGTTTTCAAATACATCCGCCAGTCTGCATGGGGCGAAATTTGTTTCTCTTCAAAATAACGGTTGACGCGTTGTCTCACTTCGTCATAAAATCCCAGACGTGAGGTGAAGCTGATTTTTTGCATGCGTTTTCTCCAGTTGTGGTGAAAGTCGAAAATAAACCATTGACGGCTGACCGTGGCAATGCGCTAGTTGTTTGCCCCGGGAGGCGCGATTGAACAAAAAATGGAGGCGGCAACCTAAAACATTTCCGGAAGAAAAACAAGGAGGAAAAAACAACAGGATAGGGAGCAGAATTCCTGGTGGAGATGTGATGGGCTGAAACCGTATCCCCGATTTTCCATAACCGTAACCTCTTACCAAAGCGAAGCCCCCAAAAATAAAAAATAGGCGCGCTCTTTGACGGTTCTCTTTTCGGCTATAACCGCCCGGAATTTCGTTTTAGGGCGATTCGTTTTTCAAACATAGAACAAAATTCTGAAAGGTTCTTACTCACAAAACTGAAATCCCACCAAAAAGCTTTTTTCTTGGTGGGATTTCCACTTTTACAGGCAGAGTTTCAGGCTGCTCCAAGAACTAC
Organism: Candidatus Zhuqueibacterota bacterium; assembly: GCA_003576975.1. Lineage (GTDB taxonomy): Bacteria > Zhuqueibacterota > Zhuqueibacteria > Zhuqueibacterales > Zhuqueibacteraceae > Coneutiohabitans. Next base: position 7,771 of record QEVD01000119.1, on the reverse strand, counting down.
AGGGGGCAACTTGTTTAAAAATTGGTGCAGGCGATTTGCTTTTCACGCAGAGAGACAATCATGCCTCAAAACAGCTTGATCTTCTTCACGATCTTTTTCAAACCCCTGCCGAATTTTTTAGGATGAATCTCGATGTGACGCTCCTCGCCTTCGCCCACCGAAGTCGTCTCGATATTGCCGAGATCCTTCAAGACATTGTGAACGATAAAACGCTCGTAGTTGCTCATCGGCGGCAGGGCCACGTCTTCACCGCTGTCCAGCGCTTCCTGCGCCTTGGTCTCCACGAATTTTTTCAGATTTGCCACCGGGAAAATCCATAAAACGTGATCTTCACCGTCGCGATAGGTTTTGGTTTCAAACAGCGCCTTGTTGCGTTCGAAATGGCGATGCACTTGCTTGCGCTCAAAGGGATTCAATTGCGCGATTTGCACCGGTGCATGCGAACTGCTCAGCTTTTCTTCCAGTTCGCTGATCAGTTGGGTGATTTTGGGATCAGGCGGTTCTTCGTCACGCTCATGGAAACGCCCGCCGCCGAACCCTCTGCCGCCGCGACGGTCACGCCCGCGCGGGCCGCCGCGTCCCCCTCCGCCGGGACGTGGCCGGCGCTCACGGTCATGAGATGATCTTCTGCGTTCCGTTCGTTCGTGCTGTTCCGGCGATGCCGCCTCGTCATTCGTATGCATGTTTGCTGAATCTTGCTCATGTTGTTCACTCATGGTTCTCCTCGTACCAATAATGGTGAAATGTCCGGGCGACACGCCCAACAACTTCGGCCAAACGACTGCCCAAGCCTCAAGCGCTTCTTTTGCCGGCCTCGGACATGAGTATGCTCGCCAGCAAGCCGGGTGTTCCTCCGAAATCGCCGTTGCTCATGAACAAAACAACGTCGCCCGGCGCAAGCTGGCGCGCGATGAAATTAGCCATTTCATTCCCGGCCGGCACAATGTCGACCGGCTTGCCCATGGCGCGCACGCCTGCAACGACGGCCTCCAGGGACAAGCGTTCTGCTTCCGGCACTTTGTCAATGCGGTGCATTGGAGCGAATACGACGCGATCCGCGCTTTGAAATGCCTCGAGAAACTGCTGCTCAAAAACCTTGCGCTTCATGGTCGCCGTGCGCGGCTCGAACACCGCCCACAACCGGCGCTGTGGGAAACGCTGGCGCAAACCGTGCAAGGTCGCTTTTACCTCCGTGGGGTGATGCGCAAAATCGTCGAAGACTTTCACCTCGCCGTCGAATTTCAATTGCAGACGGCGGCGCACGCCTATGAATGACTGAAAGGCCTGCAGTGTTTGTTCGAACGGCACGCCCAAAATTTCTCCTGCCGCCAGCACCGCCAGCGCATTTTTGACATTGTGCTCGCCGGCCAGGGAGAGAAACGCTTGCGACAAGCGCTTGCCGTTGTGGATCACGGAAAATTCCACGCCGTTTTCCGCCGGGTGAATGTCTTTTGCCGACCACTCCGCCGGTTCTTGCGCGCCAAACGTAATAACCTTGCAAAAGGCGCGCGGCATCAGCGCGCGCACAATGGGATCGTCGGTACACGCAATCAAATGGCCGTTGCCCGGAATAATATTGATCAAGCGTTGAAACGCAAGCTGTATCTCATCAATGTTTTTGTAAATGTCGGCGTGATCGAATTCAATATTGTTGAGAATGACGAGATTGGGCAGGTAATGCAAAAATTTGGCGCGCTTGTCAAAAAATGCCGTGTCGTATTCATCGCCTTCCAGCACAAAATGCTTGCCGCTGCCCAGTTGATAACCCTGGCCGAAATTTTCCGGAATGCCGCCGATAAAAAAACTGGGCGCGAGTCCGGCGTGTTGCAGCGTCCACGCGAGCAGACTGCTCGTCGTGGTTTTGCCGTGCGTTCCGGCAACCACACACGAATACTTGCCGCGAATGAAATACTCGCGCAGCATCTCGGAAAGCGAGGCGTAGCGGATCTGCTCGTTGAGCACATATTCGACTTCGGGATTGCCGCGCGACATGGCGTTACCCACCACGACAAGATCAGGCGCGGGTTGCAGATTTTTTGCGTCAAACGGGGAAACAACCGGAATGCCTTTACTCTCTAAAAACGTGCTCATCGGCGGGTAAACATTTTCATCAGAGCCGGTGACATGATACCCGCGTTCTTTGAGCATGCCGGCCAGCGCGGCCATTCCTGTGCCGCAAATCGCAATCAAATGAATCCTTTGTGACATCGTCGTCCTTAGGTTGTGCGTAAGGCGGCATTCAAGCCGCAATCAGATCTTTTTGAAACAAATGTTCCAGATCAATTGACCATTCGCAATTAACCATTCAAAATTCCAAATTTGAAAGCGCAGTTAATGATTATTCAGCCGCGTGCGCACCGGCGGAATCTCCGGCGTTTTTTGGCGCTGCGGCAGCCGCAAGCGTTTTTCCATGACGCCGGCCGGCGTAATGACAACATCCGCCACCTGCCCTACGAGGCCGATCTTCTCCAGCTCTTTCCCGTTAAGCAGCAGTGTCACGGCGCCCGCATTGCCCATGCTGAGACGAAAATTTTTCTTCGCGCGCCAGGTTTCCGCCATGCCCGCGCGATAAATGGAATCCGTCTTCAACGAATCATCGATGGTGATGGCAAGCCAAACGCGATCCTTGAATCGGGCTTCCAGCGTCACCTCCACCTGTTTGACTGCAACGGTGGAATCGGTTTGGGGTTGTTGCGCCGGATTAGCCGCCATTTGCGCAATCGAAATTTCTTGCACCGGCCCGCTTGCCACCGGCGGGGGCGCGCTTTCGTTCTGCGCTGGAATGCTTTCCGTTTGCGGCTCTTCCTCGGGAGAACGCGCCACAAAATAAAACAACAACGCCATCACCAGCAATGTGCCCAGGCCCAAGAGGATTTCCTTCAAATACGGGAAACCCGGGCGAACACTTTTCAGATCATCCTGATTAAGAACCGGGCAAAGTCAATGGGCAGCTCCGGCGGCTGCAGTTGCATTGCCAATTCATTGCCATCCAGCCCGACTTCTTTCGCAAAGGTTTTGAGAAAACCCATGACGATTGGTTTAGGCAGAAAATCGAATTTGCCTTCCTCCATATTGCGCAAATAAGCCAGGTTGATGCGCGTGCGGCCGGCAATATCTTCGAGCGCAACGCCTTTCACGGCGCGCGCCGCCTTTAATTTTTCACCAATTTCAAACATGCATCCACCTGAGATAAAACTTCACAAAAATTCCTGTAATTTCCTGTAGAAGTGCGTGAGCGGAAAGCCCACGACATTATAAAAACATCCCTCGATGCGTTCGACGAAAACTGCGCTGAAATCCTGAATGCCGTAAGCGCCGGCCTTGTCCATGGCATTGCCGCTGGCCACGTAGGCCGCGATTTCGTCACGCTCAAGCTGACGAAACGTGACCGCGGTTCGCTCCACGCCCTGCACGCTGCGGCCGCCGGGCTGATCGATCAAGGCAAATCCGGTGTAAACCTCATGCGTGTGCCCGGCAAGCTGCGCCAACATCTCACACGCTTCTGCCGTCGTCGCGGGTTTGCCTAAAATTTTGTTGTTGAGCACGACGGTGGTGTCCGCGCCAATGATCAGCGCCGAATCATACTGCGCGGCCACGGCCAGCGCTTTGCGTCGCGCCAATTCCGTCACCATCTCCGCCGGCGGCAGATGATACACGCCGTCTTCTTCATCCACATGACTCGGATGAATTTCAAAGGCCAATCCGATTTTTTGCAGCAGCTCCGCGCGCCGCGGCGAGGACGACGCAAGAATGATCGGTTTGTTGGGCAAGGGCAACGGGAAACTCATTTTTTAAATATACAAAATCAAATGATGTAGTTTTTGAAACCGCTAATTCACGCGAATGTGCGCTAATTTTTATTCGCGTTTATTCGCGTCAATTCGCGGTTGCTAGATTTCGATTCCAACATAAACGTCACCGGACCGTCGTTGTGAATCTCGACCAGCATCATGGCGCCGAACACGCCTTCGGCGACGGTGATCGCGTGCTGTTTCAATTGATCGATAAAGGCGCGATACAGCGGTTCTGCGGCCTCCGGGCGTGCGGCCTCATCAAAGCCGGGCCGCCGGCCCTTGCGCGTGTCACCGTAAAGCGTGAATTGTGAGATCACCAACACGCTGCCGCCCGCTTCGAGCAGCGAGTGATTGAAGTGGCTGTTCTCGTCCTCAAAGATTCTCAAGTTCACACACTTGTCGGCAAGATAGACGGCGTCTTCGGTAGTGTCGTGCTTCGCGATGCCGAGCAGGATCACCAAGCCCTGATCGATCGCGCCCACGATTTGGCCGTTAACTTTCACCGAGCCTTTTTGCACGCGTTGGAGGAGTGCTCGCATTTTTTATAAGCAAATGAAAATTTTTTAGATAGTTCAATTTAACGGAGGATCGTTTATCCAAAAGTTGGTAGATTAAATTTGCTTTGCAAAGCGCCTACTTTTCAAACGAGTTGATTTTGAATCAAAAGACTATTTGTCTGATTCCGACAACTCCTAAGACAATAATAGCAAACGCAAATAAAAATAGACTTGCTATCAAAGCACGCTCTGCACATTTAGTATTTGTTCTGATCGGACCGATCGTCTCTCTATGCCAATCTCGAACTCTATTTTCAAATTCATTTGGTTCGCTAATTATTAGTGGAATAATTTCTTGTAATTGTGGCCAATTTTCCAAGAATCTGATGGACGTTGATCTTGCTTGCCGAGAGCACCAAAGACTTACAAGTGCCACAACAATTGACAGCAAAAATAAAACCCATGATGCACAGATGATATATTTCCATGTAACACATTCAGAAGGATTGGCCATAGAACCTGAAAATGCTACAGTGAACGCCACGATTACCGACGCGACTGAAATAGTGGTTTTGGCAATGTCGTCGTTGCTGTCCCAAGCTGATGTATGCAATGATTCTAATTTAGCTATTGCATCTCGAAGCGGTTCACGAAATTGTTCAGATATTTCTTGTAAATCTGGTTTCTTATCATCCATAGCTGTTATTTTGGCCTGTCAATGTCTTCTTAAAATTACGAACTTTGCGATCGAGTTTTACACTCTGATACCCAGATTTATGCAAGCTAAAAGCTGAAATCTTTCGAGCGCACAACTGCATTTTTACAATACTTTTGTTTAGCCAGTGTGTTTTCGATCTCCAACAAAACAGCCCGAGTTATGATCAACCGCGTGACATCGCGCTCCAGTTGTTCCGCTAGCTGCAACGCGCGCTCGTGATATTGATCATTGGGAGCAGAAAGCGCAATTGCATAGGCCGAATCAAGAAACACTTCTTTCATCATGTTTCTTCTCTGCGGCGTAAAGATAATCTTCGAATCTCGCAGACCAGTCCGGCGGGCCCTGGAGATTCAGTGACTGCGCGGTGCGAAGAAAAGAGCGCTTTTTCTTTACAAGCGGCTTCGCGGTTTCGATGGTTATGCGCACGCGGGTATTCGGCTCGAGCGCGAGCGGCTCATCCGGATGCAGCGCCGCGCCATCATAGGTTGCATGCAGGACGGTAGTCATAGTAAAATTCCACGTCAGAGGACCCAATCCGAACAAGCTGGAATCAATGAAAAAAATTTCCAACGGATAAAAGCTGCCAGCGGATGATTGAAAAAATCAGTTGGCAGCTTTTATCCGTTGATGAAATCTTTGCTTCATTTGCACGAATTCAACATCTACTTGACGTCATTGCTATGCCTGCTCATGGCCGAACATGACTGTGAGCACGCGCTTTGGCCAACCGCACGATGTGTTCGATTTGCGAGTAGCGATCCAATTCCGTTTTTTCACCAACTCCCCGCATAAATCGCCAACAACCCCACCAACATATCTGCCTTGAGCAGGCCGCTGGTCAAGCGCATGCGCGCGACGTCAGGATTTTTCCAGAGCTGAAACATTGCGAAGCCGATCACCGGATAGACGCCGAGCAGGATGAGCCACAGATAAGGGGCATGATAAACGCCGAGGACGTGGGGAAGCAAAACGACTCCGGCCAGGAGGATAAACGCCATCGACGCGACGATCTGCGCCGCACGCATGCCCCACGCCAGCGGCAGGGTTTGCGCGCCAACTGCTCGATCTCCCGCTTGGTCTTCGATATCCTTGACAACTTCCCGGCCAAAGTGAAAGAGGAAGGAAAACACGGCAGGAAAAATTCCCGGCCGCCAATCGCCGAACGGGAGCTCCGTCTGTTGCAAAGCTTTTGCCCCCTCCGCGGCGGCAAGCGCGCCAAAGAGGAACGACAACGCCGTCGCCAGACTCACCGCCAGGTTGCCGGTGAGCGGCTGGCGCTTGAGCCAGATGCTATAAGCGATGAGCAGCACGCTGGTGGCGCATGCGATAGCCGCCCCGGCAAGGCTGGCAAATATACTAAAAATTACACCGCTTGCAAATAAAATTATCGCATAGCGTCGCGCCGAGGCAATATTCATGCGCCCGGACGGCAGCATGCGGGCCGGTTTGTTAATGCGATCGATGGCGACGTCATAAACATCGTTGATCACATTGGCGCCGGCGGTGATGAGCATGCCCGCGAGGAGGGCGCACACGACGTTGGCGCTGAAAATGAACGGCCGCACCAGACCGGCAGCCAGTAAAATCGAGATCCCGGCGATGAGAACATTGAGAGGACGGGTGATGAGAAAATAGGCGGAGAGATTTTTCATGCTCAAGCAGAGATTTCACCTTGAGGAGACTAAAGCTTATCCGCGTTGCCCGCTGGCTTCCGAAAATGATAACTCTTCAACTTCGTCACTTCCTCGAAACCATACCGCGAAAGCGAGCAGCCCAAACCGCTTTCTTTGTAGCCTAGCCACGGCAAGGCGGGATCAAGATAATCGCAGCGATTGAGATAAACGGTGCCGGCTTCGATATGCGGCGCGAGACGTGAGGCTGCTTCTTCATCCTGCGACCAGATGCTCGCGGTGAGGCCGAAGCGGCTGTTGTTCATCAAGCGCAGCGCTTCTTCATCGCCGGACACCGGCATGATGCCGATGATCGGGCCGAAGCTTTCCTCCTGCATCACTTTCATGTCGTTCGTCACATTAACCAGCACCGTCGCTTCAAAATAATTGCCCTTGCCATTGACAGTTGCCGGCGTCCCGCCCAACAAAATTTTTGCGCCGCGCGACACCGCCTCCGTGATTTGTTCCTGCAAAACGTTGATTTGCTTTTTTTGCGCTAGCGGGCCGAGATACGTCTCTTCTGCCAGCGGATCACCAAGCTTATAAGATTTGACTTCGGCAAGGAATGCCTCGAGAAACTCGTTGTAAATGCGGCGATCGACATAAATGCGTTCAACAGCGCAACAACTTTGGCCGCAATTATAGAATGCGCCATCAGCGACATTGGGCGCGGTGAAGGCGAGATCCGCATCCGCGCGCACATAAGCCGGATCTTTGCCGCCCAGCTCCAATCCCGCGCGTTTCAAGCCCGCAGCCGCGTTGCGATAAACTTCATAACCGCCGGCCACGGAACCGGTAAAAAACACGGCGTCAACCTGCGGCGATTTGACCAAAAGGTCGCCGAGTGTGCGGTCGACAACCACGGCTTGCATAACGCCCTGCGGCAGACCCGCGGCGCGAAAGGCATCTTCCATGCGCAACGCGCACAGCGGCGTCAACGCCGAATGCTTCAGCAAAACCGTATTGCCGGCAAGCAGCGCTGCCGCAACAATATTGATGGCGATGAGCAGCGGATAATTCCACGCCGCAATGTCAACCACGACGCCCAACGGTTCATGCGCGATCTTGCGGAAAAATCCCGGTTTTTCCGGC
>QEVD01000118.1 GCA_003576975.1 Candidatus Zhuqueibacterota bacterium | reverse complement strand
GCACAAGCCCGACGCGCGATCCCCAATGCTCTTTGTGACTCACGCTTTTCCTCCCTCGAGTTAATTAATGGGGTGTTGGACAAACAAATGAGACCGCAGGTGAAACGTCAAATTTCTTATTCGCGATCAAACAGCTTTATTTATTGAGCGAAAACCGATAAGGCCGCACGATCCAGGCGGTATCCGGGCCGGCGGCGGTTTGCGCTGGGCGGTAGCGGCTGCGAAATGCGGCATTGATGGCCGCCTGCGCACAAGCCTCATTTTGCGTGGCATTGTTGAGCACGATAACCTGCACCACTTTGCCGGTTTCATCCACCTTGACGCGCAACTCGACCACGCCTTGCGCCCTGGCTTTGCGCGCGGCCGGGGGATACTCCGGAAAGCTTTCGACAATGGGGCGCCGGTGCCGCCCGAACCCCAGGAACTTCCCGGCAAGCCGGTACCCTCTCCGCCGGTGCTGTCCAATGTTGGTGAAACGGACGGTATCACTGCCAGCGATTCAACTTGCGCCAGCGCGTCGGGAACCGGAACCGGTGTACCCGGAATTTCGGTTGGGATGGGCGCGCTGCTGGAGCCGCCGCCTTCACCGCCGCCCTGGCCGCCGCCGGTGTCGAGTTTGATGATTTCAGCATAAGGCTCAAGCTGCACCTGCACCGAGCGTCGCTCGGACAAAATGCTGTCAGAACTCTTGCCGGAATTGGTGAATTCCAGGCGCAAACTCAACAGCGCAAAAAGATGCAAGACAATCGCGAGGCCGAGGCCGATTGCGATATTTTTTTGCAAGACGCGGCTGGAAAGCTCTGTTTGCCAGGAAAGCATGAAAAAATCAATCACGTTAACGTCGTCGCATGAATCTGCCTTTTCCAATACAAATAAAACGGCAAGCCAGCGAGCACGAGCAGCAAGCCCACCATGGAATCCGCGGTTTGCTGGACCAGGGTGTTGATCACGAACCAGGTCGCCACGATCACAAAAATGGCGGGCACGATGGGATAGCCGGGCGTGCGGTAGCTGCGCTGCGAATTCGGCATTTTCCGGCGCAGGATGAACAAACCGGCGGCCCCCAGCGCATAAAAAATCCACGCGGCAAAAATCGCATACAGAAAGAGCTGGTCGTAGGTTCCGGTGAAGGTGAGCAGCGCCGACCAAATGCCTTGCGCCAGCAAAGCCTTCCCGGGCGTGCGATACTTCGCCTGGACTTCGGCAAAACCGGCGAAGAACAGCTTGTCTTTTGCCATGGCATAGTAAAGACGCGCGGCCGTCAAACATGTTGTATTCACGATGCCGAAGGTCGAAACCATGACAGTGAGCGCAATAAAACTGCCGCCAAAGTTGCCCAGAACTTTTTGCATAACGTCCGCGGCCACCAGCTTCGATTTTGCCATCTCTTCGATCGGCATAATGTAGAGATAGGCAAGATTCATAAGCATGTAGATGACAATCGTCGCGAGGGTGCCGAGGATCAGCGCTCGCGGAATATTTTTTTGCGGATGTTGCACCTCGCCGGCGAGATACGTCACATTGTTCCAGCCGTCGTAACACCACAAGGCGGCAATCATCGCCACGCCGATGGCGGCGATTAAATTACCGCTTTCCGGCTCGCCCCACAAGGGGAAAAAATTATCAACACTGCCGTGGCCGAGCGTGAATGCCAATATAATGATGGCGCCGATGGCCACAACTTTCAAGGTGGTGAGAATGTTTTGCACGAATGCGCCCAATTCGACGCCCAGGTAGTTGATCCAGGTCAACAAAAGAATCGCCAAAATCGCGACGATTTTCACGCCGAAATCGGCGAGCGGCGTGATGTTGCCGAGCAACGGCAAATGCCAGGCTTCCAGCGCCGGGCTGAGATGGGGCAGCGGAACGAAATATTCGAAATAACGCGCGAAGGCCACGGCAATCGCGGCGATGGAGGCGGTTTGATAAACGATGAACGAAGTCCAGCCATAAAGAAAGGCCATCCAATCTTTGTAGAGCACGCGAAAATAAACGTACTGCCCGCCGGCGTCAGTGATTTCCGCGGCGATTTCAGCGTTGGTGAGCGCGCCGGCGAGCGTTAGCAAGCCACTGACCACCCAGACAAAAATCATCAAGCCCGGCACCTGCACGGTGGCTGCGATGCTTTGCGGGGTCAGAAAAATGCCCGAGCCGATGATCAAACCGATCACGATTAAAATTGCGGAAGGCAGGCCGAGGCGGCGCGCCAGTTGATAACTTACTCATTTGGGGAACCGCCAATAAACGCGAATATCCGCTAATTTTAAAATTCGCGTTTATTGGCGTGCATTCGCGGTTTGAGATTTGGGCAGGTTATTTAATCGACAATCCTTAATAAAAAAGGGCGCGAACACACGGTTCGCAGCCCTTGGTGATCCAGTAAGGGAAATCATCCTGAAAAGATGGTTGTAGGCGGCCGCCGCATCATCATTCCATAAACAACGGCGCCAGCACCAATGAAATGACCGCCATCAATTTGATCAGAATGTTGATCGAGGGGCCGACCGTGTCTTTCAAGGGATCGCCCACCGTGTCGCCAATAACCGTGGCTTTGTGCGTATCCGAACCTTTGCCGCCGTAGTGGCCTTCTTCGACATATTTTTTGGCATTGTCCATAGCGCCGCCGCTGTTCGCCATTTGAATGCCGAGCATGACGCCAGTCACCAACGCGCCGAGCAGCAGGCCGGCGAGCGCACCGGGTCCGAGTGTGAGGCCGATGATCACCGGGGACAAAATCGCCAGCGCGCCGGGCAGCAACATGCCGTTAATTGCGCCCACCGTGCTGATGTCAACGCACTTGGCGGAATCCGGCATGGCATTGCCTTCGCGCAAACCGGGAATCTCACGGAATTGCCGGCGCACTTCTTCGATCATTTTGAAGGCGGCTTTGCTCACGGCTTTGAACAACATCGACGAAAAGAAGAAAGGCAGCATGCCGCCGATGATGACGCCGGCGAGCACTTTGGGGTCCTGCAGATCCGCGGATTGCAATTTCACCGTGTGCATGTAAGCCACGATCAAACCCATTGCCGCAAACGCGGCGGAGCCGATGGCAAAGCCCTTGCCGATCGCTGCGGTGGTATTGCCAACCGAGTCGAGGCTGTCGGTGATTTTGCGCACGCCCGGATCGAGATGCGCCATTTCCGCGATGCCACCGGCGTTGTCGGCGATCGGGCCATAGCTGTCAACGGCAACCACCATGCCCGTGGTGGCGAGCATGCCGAGACTCGCAAGCGCGACGCCGTAAATACCCGCAAGCTCATGCGAAACGATCAGTGCAATCGCTAGAACAATCACGGGAACGGCGGTAGAGGCCATGCCTAGAGCCAGGCCGCCGGTCACGGTGATGGCCGGGCCGCTTTGTGATTCATCTGCGAGATTTTTGACGGGTTTATATTTCGAAGAGGTGTAATATTCGCTCGTGAAGCCGATAATCACGCCGGAAACCACGCCCGCAATCGTCGCCCAGAACGGGCCCATCACGCCATGATTTTCATACACGACATTATGATGTTGCACGATGAAATATGTGCCCAGCGCGGTGAGGCCGGCGCTGACATATAAACCTCCCATCAACGCGCTTTGCGGATTGCCCCGGCCGGTGATTTTCACATACAGAATGCCGAGTATCGAAGCCACAATGCCAACGCTGGCGATTTGCAGCGGAATTAAACTCAATGACGCCAAGCCGACGCCTGCTGCAATCGCCATGGCCGCGATGATGGATTCAACATAGGATTCGAGCAAATCGGCGCCGAGGCCGGCCACGTCACCGACGTTGTCGCCGACGTTATCGGCAATCACCGCCGGGTTGCGCGGGTCGTCTTCAGGAATGCCGGCTTCGACTTTGCCGACCAGATCAGCGCCCATGTCCGCGCCTTTAGTGAAGATGCCGCCGCCGCTGCGTGCAAACAGTGCGACGAGACTGGCGCCCATGGCATAACCGTTCACAATCTCCGGAACGCCGTTAAACATAACATAAACAATACAAAGACCCAATAAAGACACACCGACGACGCTCATGCCCATCACCGCACCGCCGGAAACCGCGACGCTCAATGCGCCTTTCAAGCCGCCGTCTACCGCGCCTTGCGTAGTGCGCGAGTTGGCGCGCGTTGCGATGCTCATGCCGATATAGCCCGCAATCGCCGAAGCTAGACCACCCAAAATAAAGGCCACCGAGGTTTGCCAGTTCAGGCTGACGTTGGGCGCAAACAAAGGCGTGGCGGCAATGAGAGCCGCGATCACGAGCACAAACGCGGAGACATAAAGATATTCACGCCGCAAGAAGGCTTTGGCTCCAACCTGCACCGCTTGCGAAATCTGCACCATGCGCTCGTTGCCCGGATTCTTGCGCAACACATCCATGGCAAGGTACACCACGAAGCCGAGCGCCAGCAAGCTGGCCGCCCCTGGAATCAAAATATCCTGCACGAGTCCTCCTTCAGAATTGATGAGGTTTTACCAAGATGCTAAACTGATTTGTTGCATCGAACGAGCTGATCGTGTGTTGTAGAAAACACTGCAAAAATAGAATGGAAATATAGCCTTGAATAGCTCATTTTACAAGCGCTTTTTCGGGAAGACGGGGCTTCCACTGTCGATTTTGAACGACAAAACCAATGCGATGGTCCGCGTGGGGAACGGCGCCCCCTATTTGATGAACGTTCACGTTCACTCGTTGTCATCCCTCTTTTGCGGCGTCCTCAACACTTTCATAAAAAAGTAAATCGTGTAAATCGAGATAATGGCCCAAGAAGACAACATGGTGATCCAGGCAGAGAGTGACATGAGATGACTCCATTCGACTTTGCTTTGATGGTGAAAAGCGGGATCTCGTAGAAATTCGGTTCCGTCTCACTGAGATTTGATTTCAAACCGCGTCGGGATTAAATCAAAAATTCAAACCAACATGCCTGCAATGGCCGCGGTCATCCAGCTTGCCAGCGCGCCGCCGAACATGGCGCGCAGTCCAAGTTTGGCGAGATCGCCACGGCGCTCCGGGGCCATGCCGCCGATGCCGCCGATTTGAATGGCAATCGAAGAAAAATTTGCGAAGCCGCATAACGCGTACGTGGCGATGACGTTGGCGCGCGCACTCATACCGCCGGTTTTGATCAATTCGGAAAGATCTTTATAAGCGATGAACTCGTTGATCGAAATTTTCGTGCCGAGCAAATTGCCGAACGCCAAACAATCTTGCCACGGCACGCCCATGAGCCACGCCAGCGGCGAGAATATCCAACCGAACAGAATGCGCAGCTCGCCGGGGAAATAGGGAAAACCGACCGCCGCCAGGGCATTATGAATGTGGCCCATGCCCGCGTTGATCACCGCGATGATGGCGATGAACGCGAGCAGCATCGCGCCGACGTTGACGGCGAGCTTCATGCCGTCTGCTGCGCCAATCGCCGCGGCCTCAATCACATCGCCCGCAACTTTTTCCGGCGGCACTTTGACGTGGCCGCGCGTTACCGGCTCTTCTTTCTCCGGCAAAATGATTTTCGCCATGACGAGCGCCGCGGGCGCGGACATCACGCTCGCCGCGAGAATGTGCGAGGCCGGAATGCCCATCAAGATGTAGCCTGCCATCACGCCGCCCGCTATCGTTGCAAAGCCGCCGCACATGATGGCCATCAACTCCGAGTTCGTTGCTTTTGCCACAAACGGCCGGATCAACAACGGCGCTTCGGTTTGTCCCACAAAAATATTTGCCGAACACGATAGCGACTCGGCGCCGCTGGTGCCCATGGTTTTCGACATCACCACGGCAATGCCCTCCACGATTTTTTGCATGATGCCGAGATGATAAAGAATCGACATCACGGCGGAGAAATAGATGATGGCGGCAAAACCGCAAAGGCGAATTGGAAGCCAAAGGTGTTTTGGTATTCCGGCTTGACGAGATTGCCGAACAGAAATTCCGTACCGTATCTGGTAAAATTCAGGAATGCCGCAACCTTGTCGCCCGTCCATTGAAACACGATTTTACCGGCGCCGGTCCCGAGTATGAAAAACGCAAAAAACAATTGCAGCGCCGTGCCCCACAGCACTACGCGCCACGGGAAACGGCGCCGGTCATACGACATGGCGTAGGCAACACCAATCATGGCAAGCATGCCCAGCACACTGATGAATCGTTCCATCCTCACCTCCTTTTAGCTCAGAAAACTGTTCTGTCCGCCTGAAACGATCGCCCCGCGGTGAGCGGAAGCGTTATTTTATTGAGAACTGGCAGCACCGCTCACGGGCAGAATCGTGCGGGCACGCGCATTTGCATGCCCGCCGTTGGTACAGACGCAAATCATACAAGTCCGCATTGGCGCAAAGCCGCAACATGCTTGGCGCAGTTATGTCCGCGCATCATTGGGAAAATACCGTTGATACACCAGATCAGAGAGCAGCCGGGCTTCTTTCTGCATGGGATTAATGCGATAGGTTTTCCAGTACTCCTCGAGTATGCGGTGCGCCTCGCGCCAGTCCGCTGCCGGTTCCAGCGTATTGCACAATTGTTCAAAAGGCGCTGTTTCACCGGCAAAAAGTTTCTTGACGAAAAGCCTGCGCTGTTCGGCGGCAAAGAGTTGCGCAAGGCTCTTTAACTGTTTTGCTGCGCGGCTCGGAATCGCTGAGCGATTGATCACGAAATTTTGACCGTCATCCTGAATTTTGATAGACATAGAAAACTCCTGAGATTTTGGGTAAATTTTTGCAAGGAATCAGAATAAATAACTTTCCCATATCTCAAACCGCGAATGAACGCTAGTAAACGCAAATTAGAAATATGTCAGCGTCCATTCGCGTTGATTAGCGGTTGCAGGAAATGGGTATGTTATTTTAATGGCGCTCCCAACGCTACACGCTACTGAAGATTCAGCCGTCCCTCACACCATGAAAATGGCACAAACCGGCCTTATGGCAAGACCAGTTGACAATCACGTTGTTGGATGGTTTTGAGGAGGCGGAGAATGGATCAGCCGGCAGAAGAATGTTCGCGCGCAGGCTGGCGACAGGAGAGTAAGAGGAAATTGAGGGGATAGTCGTTGGCGTACATATAATCGCTGAATTCGACGAAGCGCTTGACTTCATCCAACAAAACGATGCGGTCATTCAAGGCAATGTAACTTGACTCCACCCATTTGCTCAAGCCCTGCGTGATTTCGTGGCTAAGCTTCGGAATGAAGTTGACAACGCCGGAGGCAAACCCGTCGTTGCTCGCAAACACCACTTTGAACTGAAGATCAAGGCCGGCGTTTTGAGAATTGGCAAGCGCCAGGCATTCGCCCATGGGCGGCAGCGCCATCAGTAGGCTGAAGATGATTTTGGCGGCAAGCAGGGCGCGCAAAATTTTTAGAAAATTTTTCTTCATGACCGTGACACGGGCCTGGTTGTGGCAATCAGCTTTTCAAAGTTAGAATAGAATTCTGAAAGTGTTGCGCCCACTGAAATGAAATCCCACAGAAAAAGCTTTTTTCTTTCTGTGGCAGTTCTACTTTTGCGGGCAAAGTCTTCAAAGCTGCACGAAGAGCTTCGCTTTTCAGCTTGTGCGAAAATCGGTACAGGCCATTAAGAGTGAATTCGTTCCTTCAAAAGCAAAGACTTTTCTGGAAGCGGATACCGCCCTTGCTTTATCCGCTTACCAAGAAATCCGCTTACAGAAAGCTTTTTTACATCCGGCTTATGGTATCACTCTTTCAATGCCACGCCTTCCGAGCGCGCGATATATGCCGCGCAGGTGATGTCGCCAGTGACATTCAACACGGTGCGGCACATGTCGAGAATGCGATCAACCCCGAGAATGATGGCGATGCCTTCCGGCGGCACGTGCACCATTTGCAATACCAGAATCAACAACGGAATCGAGCCGGAGGGCACACCCGCAGCGCCTACGGCCGTAAGCACGCTCATAATAACGACGATCAATTGCGTCGTCAAATCCAAATTCACCCCAAAGACTTGCGCGATAAACAGCACAGTCACGCCTTCGAACAATGCCGTGCCGTTCATGTTCATAGTTGCGCCCAGCGGAATGACGAAGCCGGCGATTTTGGGCGGAATGCCGAGATTCTCCTGCGACACCATCATCGTCGTCGGTAGCGTCGCGTTGCTCGAGCTGGTGGAAAACGCCGTGAGCATCACCGTCTCCACCTTCCGAAAAAATTTCAGCGGATTGTAGCGCGCGAACAAGCGAACCAGGACAGCAAGCGCGCCAAATTGGTGCAGCGCCAGGCCAACGATAACGGTGACGACATACATACCGAGGGCAACGATCAAATCAAAGCCGAAGCGCGAGGTGACGCTGAAGATCAGCGCCGCGACGCCGTAAGGCGCGAGTTTCATCGCGATATTGATGATCTTGACCGAAATCTCATTCACCCCTTCGAGCAGCCGGATCACCGGTTGCGCTTTGTCCTGCACGATCAGCGTGAGCGCAATGCCTGCCATCAATGCCACAAAAATCAGCGCCAACATGTCGGGATTGGGGCGCGCCACCACAGCGACGGGATTGCGCGGCACGATGTTCACCAGCGTTTGAATGCCAAATTCCGTGCTCGCCCGCTCGGCGGCGCCCATTTTTTCAGAAGCTTCCTTGCCGTATTGCGCCATCAACTGGTCTTTCGTTTCTGCCGGCAAGTAATCGCCTGGGCGAATGGTGTTGACCAGCACCAACCCGATCGTCACCGCGATGGCCGTGACCATCAAAAAATACAGCATGGTGCGCACGCCGATGCGTCCCAGTTGCTTGAGATCGCCGATTTGCGCCACACCCAGCGCGAGACTCGAAAACACCAGCGGAATGACCACCATGATCAGCATGTTGAGAAAAATCTTGCCGAGCGGATCGCTCAGATATTTTTGGAGGAATGCCACAAAGGCCGAGTCATGCAAAAACTTATTGCACAGCACGCCGGCAATCGCGCCCAGGATCAAACCCAGAAAAATTTTGGTGTGTCGCGCCATGCAACTCTCCCTTCCGAAACAGTAGGCTTGTGGACATCATGCCAAACGGGTTTTGGACAATCAGCGCCACCCTCTGCGCCCTGTGATGAAAAACAGGCTAGCCCCATCATGCAGCGGCCTTCGCATGATCATTCCAGGAAACAACCATCAAAAGAACATCAACGTTATCAACACAAAAGTCGGGATCAAAATGACCAGCGAATAAAGCATGTATCCGAAAAAGCTCGGCATCTTGATGCCGTTCTCTTCGGCGATGGATTTCACCATGAAGTTCGGCGCGTTGCCGATGTAGGTGTTCGCGCCCATGAACACGGCGCCGCAGGAGATCGCCTTGAGATAAATTTCATTTTCGGCAATCAACATGTGCACTGATTCCAACTCAGATTTCCCGGGATAAAATTGCCCCAGCGCGGTGCTCAAAAACGTGAGATAGGTGGGCGCATTATCGAGAAAGCTTGACAAGCTGCCGCTGGCCCAGAAGTAATGCCACGGCTCGCGCACCGCATCAATGATGAATGACAGCGCGCCGGCGCTGCCCGCGCGCAGCATCGCCAGCATCGGAATGATCGTCATGAAAATGCCGGCGAACAAAATTGCCACCTCCTGAATCGGCCCCCAAGTGAAACCATTGCCCTCGCGAATTTCCCTGGCGGTGAATTTCAGGCTCAACCAGCCCATCAAGACGAGAAAGAGATCGCGCAGCACGTCTTGCGTAGCGAGATGCACCCCGAATATGTTGAATTCTCCCAACTTGACCAAACCGCTGAACAGCACACCGCCGATGACGCCGGCGAGAAAGATCAAATTATGCAAGCCGCGCAGGCGCATGGCCGCGGAGGTTTTGCGGTGCGATTTTGGCCCCTCGCGTTTGTATAAAACAGTATCACAGATAAAAAACAGGCTGAGCACGATCGCCGAGACGGCAAACATTTCCGGAAACAAGGTCATCGTCCAGAAAAACGGCACTCCGTGCAGAAAGCCGAGAAACAGCGGCGGATCGCCGAGCGGCGTGAGCGAGCCGCCGAGATTGCTCACCAGGAAAATAAAAAACACGAACACGTGAACGTTGCTTTTGCGTTCCTTGTTCATGCGCAGCATCGGACGAATCAACAACATCGAGGCGCCGGTGGTGCCGACCCACGACGCGATGATAATGCCAATGGCGAGCATGCCTGTGTTGGCCGCCGGTGTGCCGGCAGGCGCGCCTTCCAGCAAAATGCCGCCGGCCACGGTGTAAAGCGCCCAGAGCAAAATGATGAAAGGAATATAGTCCTTAAAATAAATGTGAAGAATTTCGTGCGCGGCAACGCCGCCATACTGCAGCACAAAGGGCAGCGCAAACACCAGCGCCCACACGGCCGTCACTTTGCCGTAATGATGATGCCAAAAATGTGGCGCGAGCAAAGGGAACAGCGCGATGGATAACAAAATGCCTGCGAACGGAAAACCGCTCCACAGCGGCAGCGAAGCGCCGAGATCGCCAGGTTCGCCGGAAGCGGATTCTTCTGGCGCGGCATTCAGCCTAACAACAGGCGCAGCCTCCAGCGCTTGACTTTTCCCGGAAGCGGCGGCAACGGGAAACACCGCGCACGCGAGAAACACGGCGAGGCCAGCGTATTGCAAGCGCTTGATCGCGACGGAGAAGAAAGATTTTTTTTTGAGGGGGAGGAGCTTGATTTCATGCAGTTGGCGCGGCGCCTTACCAGTTGTCATGCTGATCCTTGTGAAGTTGAGGCCTTTCAGGGGGCGTTTGTTGAGATCTCATTCGCATCACGCTCCACCTCAACATAGTATAAATTTCAATTCCCGCAAGCCAAATTTCGATGAATGTTTTGGCCGGCCACATGCGTGCCCGGCCAGTTGCCGCCGCTAAAACAAAAAAAGAGCACATTCATGCCTTTGCTTTTTTCGAAGTCGCAGAGCCGGTTTCTGGCGGCGGCGTTTTCGTTTCTGACGGGCGTGAAGACGGCGAAAGTATAACACGGACAAACATGTACAACATGGCAACAAGCAAGCCGCCGCCAATAATCGCCAGGAGAATTTCATTGTATGACATGGGGATTTCCTTTCAAAGCCGTGCATTGACAAATGCGAGTTGAGCATGCGCCTCACACCAAAACGGCGTTTCGTGAGTCAACCCAAAGAGCCGCGCCGCATCTGAGCACAGATGGTTAAGGGCAACAATAAACGCAGGCGTGTTTGCGAGTCAGGCGCACGAGTTCTCAAAGCAAAAACATTTTGCCCGAGTAGTTTTTTAAAAATGATTGAAACCGGTTGAAAGGAAATCACCCTTCGGAGGAATGCTCGCTGGGGGGCTGGCGAAACGCAATAAGAGGGGTGTTGAAGTGCAGATCGTTTTGGAGAAAATAATTGTTCAGTCCGGCAAACAATTTGATTTGAGCCATCACCAGCATATGGCGGACGCTGAAATTAGCGCTCTCCAGCAAGCGCTTCGCGCCGGCCAGCGTCAGGTCGTGCCCGGCTTTGGGAATGATAAAATTCGCAGCAGAGACTTCTGCGTTGCCAATCGTGGTCAAGACGATATTGAACGCCGGATCACCGCTTTTTTCCAGAAAATACTTGCTGATCATCCCAGCCGGCGGCAACGTTGCAGCCAGATTGAGACCGATCAAAAGGAAGAACACACAGCGCAAATTTTTCTTGAATGCTTTTTTCATGATTTTTTTGCGATGATCACACCGTCGGTCAAAACGCGCGCAAGAATACGTAACGCGGATTTCAAAGTCAAGCGCGAAAAATTACAGCAGTGGCAAGATGATGCTCACTTGCCCCACAACAAGTAAAGGCCGAGTATGGTTGCCAAAAAGCAAAAAATCCACAAGATCACCGGCCCAGCAGCGCCGCGAAATTTGAATCCCAGCGCCTCCATTTCAATCGGCCCGGAATTCACAATTTTCAACAGCAACACAATGCAAAATGCCGTGATGGCCGACAACGGCACGCCGACCACCGCCGCGTAGTGCTTTTCGATAATCTGCAAAAACCAGCTATGCTCGGTGGTCGTCGGGGTGACGGAATGATAAACCAAGAATCCGAGAAAGTAACATGCCCACATACCCACGCCGATCACGGCGGCCCAACTGGCATAGCGTCGAAAACGCGACTCTGCCGGAGTTTCTTTGAATTCTTGTTGGTCCATGAGTTTGCTTGCTCAATGAGATGGTTTCACTCTGTGTTACACTGCAATCATTTTTTCAATAAAGCAGAAATTTTTTCTGCCAGAAAGCACTGATTAAGAGTCAAGCTTGTCGACCACTTCTGTTTCCTCTTTGTAAGGCGTAAAACCGGCCTTTTGATAAAAACGCAGCGCGCCGGGATGGTCAAGCGTGCATGTGTGCAGCCAAAAGCGTTTTGCCTGGCGCTGCCAGACGAGTTCGATCATTTCGTCAATCAAATGGAAACCCAACCCTTTGCCGATGAATTCCGGCATCAACCCAAAATAGACAAGCTCGACTTCAGGCCAGTGCTGAAAATCAAGCTCGGCATAACCGCCGGGCACGCCGCCGGCGTAAAGCACATAAATCTCGATGTGCGGATGTTGCACAAGGGCGGCCAGGGCTTCATCGCTGAGTTTGCGGCGTGCAACCCAATTCCACCCAGCGCCGACCGTATTGTAAAGATACCGATAAAATGAAACCGGCGGTTTCACAGCGCGCATGATGAGAGTATTCTCCGGCGCCGGTTTGCGCGCCGCCAATCTCGCCGGCGGCGCCAGCATTTCGAGATAGGTGACAGTGGTTTCCAGCTTGTCGGGCGGCAAATTCTTTTCAAGCATGTTGACCAATTAAGCGCTAAGCTCGAGGTTAATGCGGCGATTATCAGCTTCGCACAAAAAATTTTCCGGGCAATTGTTTGATGATGCCCTGCAATTCCAAATCCAGCAAAATAGCCATTAACTGCGGCCCCGGCAACATTGCTTTTTTTGATAAAGCGTCGATGTGAAACGGTTCATGCGAAATCAAATCATAAACGCTGCGGCTTTTCTCGTCCAATGCCAGCGACACCTCGGGCGCAATATGCCGGGGTAAAAAAAGTTCCAACTGGTTGTTGAGTTCTTCCAGAATATCATCAGCGCATTGAATCAGCTTTGCCCCTTCTTTCAAAAGTTGGTGCGGGCCTGCGCTTTTCGGACTGAAGATGCTGCCCGGAACGGCAAACACTTCACGATCTTGATCGAGCGCAAAGTTGGCGGTGATCAACGCCCCGCTCTCGCGGCCCGCCTCGACGACAATGACGCCCAACGACAAGCCGCTGATGATGCGGTTCCGGCGCGGAAAATTCATGGCATCCGGTTTGGCGCCAAGAGGAAACTCGGATATCACCGCGCCGTTGCGCGCAATGTCCTCCAACAGCTTGCGGTTTTCTGCGGGATAAACCACATCCAATCCCGAGCCTAACACCGCCAGCGTGCGGCCGCCGCTGCGCACAACCGCATGATGCGCCGCCGTGTCAACGCCGCGCGCCAATCCGCTCACGATCGTGATGCCATGTGCCACGAGATCCGCTACGATTTTTTCAGTCACCATTTTGCCGTATTGCGTTGGCGCGCGTGTGCCAACGACGGCAATGGCGTTTTGATCGGCGGCCTGCAAAGCGCCTTTTAGGTAAAGTAAAACCGGCGGATCATTGATCTTTTTGAGCAGGGCGGGATAATCGTCATCCCAAAACGTGATCAACTCGCAGCCGCGCTGCTGCGCAAGATCAAGCTGACGGCGGGCAAATTCACGCGCTTCAGACGTTTTGATCGCGTGCGCCAGCGTTCGGTCGATGCCGGGCGCCTCGCACAATGCCGCCAACGGCGCGGCGGCAACGGCATGCACGGATTTGAAATGACTCACCAATGCGCGCACACGCGCCGAGCCGATGCCCGGCACCTGCAAAAGCGCAACCAACGCTTCAAGTTCTGCTCGCTGCAAAGCCACCCCCGGTTAAAATCATAGCGTCTGATTCACAGCCTTCCACATCAAATCCAAAAGCTCGGGCAAACCTTCACCGGTAACCGCCGAGATCCGGCAGGCCGGATAGTTCAGACTCTGCAAAAAATCCGCGCCAATATCTTTGTCCTCGCTCAAATCCATTTTGGTGACGGCCACGAGGCGCGGTTTCGCAAGCAGCTTGGCATCATAACCCTGCAACTCGGCGAGCAAAGCCTCATAGGTTGCTTGCATGTTTTCGGAAACGGCTTCGATCAATTGATGCGCGCCTTCGATTAACCCGGGAATATCGGCCACCACAAAGCTCTGGGAATCGTGATAGCGCACGACGCCCAAATTCGGGGTGAGCGTGGTAAAGGGATAATCCGCAATCTTGGGGCGCGCTGCGGAAATGCGCGAGAGCAGCGTCGATTTGCCCGCGTTCGGCATGCCGACGAGTCCGACATCAGCGAGCAGTTTCAATTCGAGCATGAGCCACATGCTCTCGCCCAACTCGCCCGGCTCCCATTCGCGCGGCGCTTGATGTGTGGAGGTGACGTAACGCGCGTTGCCCCAGCCGCCGCGCCCGCCGCGTGCAACGACGAATTGCTCGCCCACGATGACCATATCTACCAGAATCTCACTCGTTTCCGCATTGCGAACGACAGTGCCTGGCGGCACGCGAATAACTATCTCCTGGCCGTTGCGTCCGGTTTTGTTTGCGCCTTTGCCGTGCTCACCGCGTTCCGCGCGAAAGTGTTTGCGCATCTGAAAATCCAGCAGCGTGCGCAAATTCTTATCGACTTCGAGTATGACATCGCCGCCGTGCCCGCCGTCGCCGCCGTCCGGCCCGCCCTTGGGAACATACTTCTCGCGCCGAAAACTCATGCAACCGCTGCCCCCGCGCCCGGCTTCGACATATATTTTTGCTGAATCGACAAACATAGTTGCTTGATGATGGTTGGTGGGTACGTGTTCCTGGATGCTGGTAACTTGTTGTTGATTACTTGTCGCTGATTACTTGTCGCTGATTACTGGGTGCTGGGTACTCTGAAAACGGATTACGAATCAACTAGTGTGCTGGTACCTGAAAGAGCATATCCCACACTGTAGGTCATCCAGAAGGGGCCTTGCGAAGTTGCAGGCGTTATGCCGAGTACTTCACAAGATTCGTCTGACATTTCGAGCGGGTGCTCTGAAGTTGCAGGCGTTATGCCGAGTACTTCACAAGATTCGTCTGACATTTCGAGCGGGTGCTCTTACAAATTAAGGTAACAGTTCACGAGCCTACTTATCCTCCTGCCACACAATTCCTTGCCGTGCTGCTGGTTCTACTTTATAATCAATTCCGGCAACGAGGGCAAGCTGATTTTATTGCGTCCGGCGCGGCTGCGCACGTGGATGAACAGCGGCAACGAATCACCGATTACAATTGTGTGTTCCGTCAAGCCCTTTGCAATCACGATCGGCGCAGGCATGTCCCGCAACGGCGCCGTCGCCAAACTGCGAGGCGAAACATAAAGCAAATAACCGTCAAAATCCGCTTGCCGGTTTTCAGCGCCGGCCTGCCAAAAGATCGTTGCGGTATTGCCCTCACGCCGGCTTTGCACCTGCTGCGGCGGCGGCAGTTCCAACACATCACGCACATGCGTCACGGTCACGCAACCGGCGAGTAAAATCGCCAAACCGGCTGCTCGTTTCATTGCCACTCTTTTTTCCAGATCACATCGAAACCGGTGTCTTTTTCATCTTTGCCGCCGCGCGTAGCCTGCAAAAAAAACTCGCGCAGCACCTCCAGTTCAAGAGCCACACGCAACGCCTCGGCAGAATTGAACGAGCTGAAATCCTGGCTGACGCTGATGAAAAGATCGTTGGTAATATATTTTCCAACTAACACAGAGCCGGGGGTTAAATTCTCGCCCGCGCCGAATTCGATCACATCAAGATTCAAGCCTTCACCGAGTGTTTTGGAGAGCTGTTGCGAAACCAGCCCGGAAACCACGCCGCTGGCCGAGCCTGCAAGGCTAATGCCGCTGCCCTGCGCCGGCGCGTTGAAGAGAATATACGAGATCGCATCTTTTTGCTCGATCGTGGCATTCTCGCTGTCCAATGAAAACACCACCTGCGGATTGGAAAGGCTGCCGGTAATGTTGACGAACATCTCATGCTTTTCCTTGCCCTGGCGAAAAACATAAGACGCCAGCAAATCGATTTGAATCGCGGTGTCGAGATCACCTTGAAAAATCAGCTTGCCGCTGCGCACGGTGAATTTCTTGCCGTAAAGCTCATAGGTGCCGCGCGCGATATCAATGGCGCCGAAGAGCAGATACGTTTCCCCTTCCTGCACGAGATCCAATTCGCCGTTGAGTTCGAGATTGACTTCCGGGCCGCGAATCCAGGTGTTGCGCGGCATGCGAATCTTCAATTCGCCGCTGACATGCTGCAGCAAGCGCGCAAACGTGCTATCTTTCTCCTCCGCATTGGTGTTGAGGATTTGCTGCAATTCGGCTTCGTCGATTTCCAAAATCTTGCCGGTTTGCATGCTGCTGAGAGAATAAATCGCGCGTTTGACGGTGACGGCGCCGGCATAGCGCAACCCGTTGGCATCGCCGGTAATGCGCGTCGAATCGCTGTCGATGCGCAGCTCCAAATCTCTGGTTTTTGAAAGTGGAAAATTTTGAGCAAACACCGAACCCTCGAGCGTGCTCACCTTGCCCTCGTGATCCAATGAAATTTTAACGTTCCCTTCCAGCTTGCCCTTATCGCTTTCAACTCTAAAACTCGACATGTCGAGGGCGTTCGACGCCAAACTCACGACGAAAAACAGATCATGATAAGCTGTGCCATATTCCGGCAAGGCAAACGTTGCATTGTAAACACGAATAGGCCCGCCGGGACGCATGTTTGACAGCGTTCCTTCCAGTTTGACGTCGCAGGAGAGCGTGCCGCGGATATTCTTCACGCGTTGCGTGAATGCTTGCAAAAAGGAAATATCCAGCGTTTGCGCATCCGCTTGCATTCGCATGGGCCGGTCTTTGTAAAGCGTCACGGGCGATCCGTCTAGGAGTTTTTCATCTTCAAAATTAAAAGCGCCTGCCCAGCTTTGATAGGCAAATTCCGAGAGCTTGCCGTTGTTGATCAAAAAATGCCCGTCCAGTCGCGGCGCGCTGGCCGTGCCGTTCAACCGCGCTTCAATGTCTATAAGGCCGTTCAATCCCTCTTCCAGCCCGAATAATTTCGCATAACGCGCCAGTTGTAGATTCGAGAGGCTGAGGCGCAAGTCTTCCGCGCCAATAAAACTCAATTTGCCGTCGAGAAAAAAATGTTCCGGGCCGGAGCGCAAGGCAATATTGTGAAAAAAATACTCCTCCGGGCCCAGCTCGATCCACATGCTGTCGGCGGTCGTTTCCCAGGTTTGATCGAACACCGCAAGCACGGCCTGATTCACCTCGAAACGCGCCGTATCGCCAAAGAGATAGCGGCCGCTGATCACTCCGCTGTTCTGCGGGTCCAGCCAAATTTCGGCGGCCACCTCGGCAAATGTTTCCGGATAACGCGTCGCCAGTTTAACCGAATCCAACGCCATATCGGCAAGCAGCAATGAACGCGCGGTGGCGTTCAGCGTTGCCTCACCGGAAAGTCCGGCGCGGCGATAGCCGAATTCGCCTGCAAGGTTTTTCGCATGCGTGGCATTGTATTGCACCCCCGACAACTGAAATCCGCCATTGACCGAAAGCGAATCGAAAACCCCTTGCACCGTTCCGCCGATCACGCCGCGTGCGTGCAGGGTATCTGCCGCCAGCAGGCGGCGCGCCAGGTCCAGCTTGCCGATTTCGGCAATGAAATGCAAGAGGTGAATCTGTTTTTGATTGAATGCGCCATCAACGGAAAAATTGCCCAGATCGCTTTGCAGGCGCAACGTGTCCAAAACCATTTCTCCGGCATGACTGCGAAACACGCCGCGTGCTGATGCGAGATTGATTTCCCAAATGCGTGAGGGCCGCAAATCAAACGTGCCTGCGGCCTCGAGCGTATTCAGATTCAAATGACGGCCCTTGAGCGCGGCGGTAAAATTTAAATTGGAAATGAGCGTCGTGTCATAAACGAATGCTGCAAGATTCAAGCGCTTGACATTGAGGTTCATGTCAAAATCTTGCGCTCCGGAGAGATCGCGCACCCGGCCAGCACCGGCAATCTCTCCCGCAGGCGTTTGCAACTGCAAATCGACTTGCAAGTCATTATTGCGGGCTGCGCCCTCCAAAACAAAATTAGAGAGGGCATGATTGCCCAGGCGGGAGGAGTCCGCTGTGAGGTGGAGCATTGCTTGCAAGCTGTCAAGACTCAAACGATCGCCCTGCGCGCGCAACGACAGATTGAGATGCGAATGCGGCCCGCGCTCCGGCAGTAATCTCGCCAGATCGGCGCGGCGAATATCCGCATCGAGCGTGTAGCCAACGCGCCCCGAATTGCGGCGCGCAAACGCGAGCAAACGGCCCTCCCCCGCTTCGTGTTTGAGTTCGAGATCAACCAGCACGCTATCCCAATTGCCCGTGCACAGCAGGCTTGCTTCCAACGGGCCTTGGGTTGAAAGCTGGGGAACCAGGGCATGCCAATCATCCAGTTGCAATGGTGTTGCGGCAAGCTGCACGCGATAACTCGGCTGTTTGAAATCCCGCACCCGCAAATTGCCGGTGACAGTGGAGCCGCCCACTGTGATTTGCAGTTTGTCAATTTGCACAGCGTCAGCCGTTTGCACGACATGTGCATTGCTTTCAGAAACGGCTAACGGAAAATTGGTCACATTAAACGCGAGCCGGCGGAGATCAAGCACGGTTTGCGGCGTGGTATATTCCACCAACAACTCGGCATTCAGATTTTGCACCGCGCGCCGGTAAAAAAAACTCGCAGTATCCAACGGGGAGATGGTCACCTCGGCGTTGCGAATTCTGATTTTCGGCAAGACAATCGGCCAAATTGCCGTGGTATCCGTCACAATTAAATTCTGCACGTTCCAACTGCTGTCGGGATTTTGGCGGAGATGAATGGCCGCGCTGTCAATGAGAAGCAGATTGATCAACACGCGGCGATCCCACAACTCCCGCGGCGAAAAACCGAATTCAAGGCGCGGCACGCGCACAACCGTTTCGCCGTCGCGGGTGATGGTTAAATTTGTGATTTTGAATTGTGAAATGAGATTGCCTTCGATCTTGCCCAGCGCCAGGCGGCCGTTGATCTTTTCCCGCGCCGCTGCGACAATCTCATCGCGCAGCCAATCGCGAAAACGCTGCGTTTGCGTGAGTGCGGCTGCTGCCAGCAAGAGCAGCACAAGCAAGCCGAACAGCCCGAGAATAATTTTTAGAAATCGTTTCATTGGTTTAAAAACGCGCCCGTTCGCCCTGGTCTTGATTATGCCAGCGCTTCATCTTACGAGGAGACGAAGCAATCGCCGTGCAAATCCCTTAACTTCTTCAATCCGAAAAACAAATCCGCTCGCAACAAACATCACTACGAACACTGCACCGATAATCAAACACATCAGCAAGCTTCCTCCCAAAGTCGTTGCATCGACATAGCTTGCTAGGGCAAGTTTGAGACGGTAAAGCACAACGCCCACAATCACACTCAAGAAAATCATCTTGGCAAACAAGCGATAGACGAAACGGCTTTCGACGTTCTTGCTGCGGCGATTCCACAGGAAGTAGAGCAAACTGCTCTGCAGAATCGCGGAAAGCGAGATCGCCAACGCCACGCCGCGAATGCCCATTTGATTCATGCCGAGCCAATAGATCGGCACACTCGCCAACACGGCCAGTGTGCCGGCAATCGTCGGAAACAACGTGTTCTGCACGGCATAATAGCCGCGCACCACGACGGTTTGCGCGGCAAAGGCAAACGCGCCGATCATGAGGAAGATCAAAACTTCGGAGGTGCGCGCCGTCGCGATGGCGTCAAACCGGCCGCGTTGAAAAAGCAGGCGAATGACTTCGTGACTCAACACCATGAACAACGTCGAAATCGGAATGACGATGGCAATATAACGCCGCAAGGTGTCGTTTAAAAGCTGATTCAGCTCAGCCATCTTTCCCTCCGCTGCCAGACGCGCCAGATACGGAAACGCAGCCACGCCCGCGGCCTGCCCGAAAAATCCTACCAAAATCAACATCACACGCAAGCCATAATTGAGTGCAGCAATGCCGCCCTCCGGTAAATAGGAACCAAAAAATTTTGTAAAGAATTCCGTGGAAAACGTCATGGTAAGTCCGAGCATCAGCGGCAGAGTGAGCAGAATATATTTTTTCAGCTCGGGATGGTGCAGCTCGAACAAGAAAGAAAAACGCATGCCGGCCTGGCGCGCGCCTTGATATTGTATCAATAAATTGCCTGCCAAAGCGCCGGCGAGCACGCCCCAGGCAAAGCCTTCGATGCCGACCCAGCGATGCAGCAACACACCGCCCAAAATAATGCCGAGATTGTACAGCAACGGGGCGAGTGCGGGCCGCTTGAACCGTTCTTTGGCGAATTGCACGGCCATCAAAAGGCTGCCGGCAAAAAAGAACAGTTGCGCCGGCATGATGATGCGCGTCATGCGCACGGCTTTGCCGATGATGGCGGGATCCGTCAAGCCGGGCGCGATGAGGGCGATCAATTGCGGGGCCAGCAGCCAGGCCAGAGCAACCAGCAGCGTCAACACCGCGCCAAACACGCAAAAAATAATTGAAAAAATCCGCCAGCCTTCCGCTTCATTATCTTGCGCGAGATATTTCGTGAAAATTGGAATGAACGTGATGGACAGAAAACCGCTGGCGACAATGTGATTGAGAATTTCCGGAATGACAAACGCGACATTATAGGCGTCAACGTCTCCTGCCGCGCCGCCGAGGTGCGCGATGATCATCTCGCGCAGCAAGCCGATAATGCGGCTCAACAGCACGGAAGCCATCATGATCAGCGCAGCGAACGTTATCTTTTTGGAGAGAGAACTTGTCATCGGTGGGGGTGAGTGGCATCGACCGGGCAACAACATGCGACTGCCGCTGTTAGTGCATTGTTACCCTAAAAAACATATCCACCTCTGAATGTCATCCCGCCCCGGCGGGATCTTGTGAAAATTCGTTCTTGGCCGCATGCTTCACAAGATTCCATCTGAATGACAGATAAAATAGTCATAAAAATTAAGGTAACAGTGCACGAGATTCGTGTTGTAAGATAGTTGTTCAGATTTGATTTCATAGGATTGCTTTACCTCGAGCTTCAACTAGCTTCGTGAAGCGATTAGCGGGAGATAACGGAATCAGATCGAGGGGTCTGCACAGAATTTCCTCAAGTTTCGCACCCAATTCATAGAGCTTCCAGCCCGTCACTCCGTCGCAAGCCAGGTCGATATCCCGCGCTTGCTCCGGCCTTTCGAGTGCGCTGCCAAAAAGAATCAGACGCGTCGCGCCATATGCTTTCGCGAGATCGATGATCTTATTGATGTCGGATTGGCTGAGTCCCATAAATAAACCTAATGTGGCCTTTGGATTCAAGATTTTGATCGGCTCGTAACGGAAACAAGATAGCAAGGGCACTTTTGTGATGCAACGGCTTTGTAAACTCAAGCATGTACAATCCGCAATCTGAAATCCCCAATCCGGAATCAACAACTATCCCGTGCTTTGCATGGCAGCGGCAATGCCGTTGATACTCAAAAACAAGGCATGTCCCAAGGGTTCACGCTCCAAGATTGCCGGCTGCCGCCACCGTTGCAGCAATTCTGCTTGTAAGAGATTGAGCACATCCGTGTAGGGATTGCGCAGCTCGATGGATTTTTTGAGCACAGGCGCGTTGTCCAAAATCTCCGCCTGCCCGGTAATGGCGCAAATCGCTTG
>QEVD01000735.1 GCA_003576975.1 Candidatus Zhuqueibacterota bacterium | reverse complement strand
TGCATGAAGTCGAGGGCATTCCCATGCCCGCAGGCTTGTTTTATTCTGCGAATCACATGTGGCTCAATGTCAGCGCGGAAGGCTATTGCCACGTGGGAGTAGACGCGTTTCTGGCAAAAGTGTTGGGTCACACCGAAGCTGTCAGTTTTGTCGAAGGCCGGGGCATCAAGCGGCCAACCGTGGTGTTGACGGTCAACAATGTGGATCTGCACATGGTATTTCCCAATCGCATGATGCTCAATGGCCGCAACACTTATCTGCGCGTCTGCCCGGAAAAAGTCACGGCCGATCCCTATCGCCTCGGCTGGTTGTTCGAAGGCTTCGAGCCTAAACACTGCGCTTCAGAAGAATCGTTGTGTTCCGGCTTGGTGCAGGGCGAAGCCGCGCGCGCCTGGATGCACGATGAAACGCAACGCCTTTCTGAGTTTGTGCACGAACGAATCTTTCAAACGCAGCCGCAAGAACGGAAATTCATGATGGACGGTGGAAGATTTGACGGCGGCTTGGTGCAGCATTTGAATCGCGAGGAGACGTTGCATTTGTTCAACGATTTCTTCTCGCCCTATGCCAGTTGGAGGAAACAGGAATGAAGAATCGCGGCGCGATGATGTTTCTCATCGGATTGTTTAGCGCGCTGGCCGTGGGCTGGCTGGGATTCCCGGCCTTGCTGTATCGCAACATTGAACAGCCTTTGCAATTCAGCCACAACGTCCACACCGGCGAAAACGTGGGCATGGCTTGCGCGGATTGCCATACCTCGAGTGAGGACGGGCATTTTACCGGAATTCCCGCGGTGGCGAAATGCGCGGAATGCCATTCTGCGGTTTTGGGTGAAACTGAAAACGAAAAGCAGCTCGTGGAAGAGTATGTCACACCTAATCGCGAAATTCCCTGGCTGATTTATGCGCGGCAACCGGAGAATGTTCATTTCTCGCACGCGCCGCATGTGCAGCTTGCCGAGTTGACTTGTGAACGCTGTCACGGTCCGCACGGCGGCTCCGAAAGCTTGCGGCCGTTGCAGCGCAATCGCATCAGCGGCTATAGCCGCGACATTTGGGGTCCGTCGATGACGCGCCTCGGCAATGCGCCGTGGCAAGGCATGAAGATGGATGATTGCTCGCGCTGTCATCACGAGCGCAACGTGCAAGAAAGCTGTATGGATTGTCACAAGTAGAGAAGGAATTATGGCAACGCAGATCACACGTCGCGATTGGCTGAAGCTTGCCGGCGGTTCGGTGTTGGGCTTGATGCTCTCACCCGTGCCGTGGAAGCTGGTTGATGATAGCGCGATTTGGACGCAAAACTGGCCGTGGGTGCCCACGCCGCTCAAAGGAAAAATTCAAAACAAATTCAGCGCATGCACCCTTTGCCCGGCGGGATGCGCTGTGCGTGCGCGCTGCGTCGGCGAGCAGCCGGTGAGCCTTTGGAGTGTGAGCGAGCATCCGTTGAGCCGCGGCGCATTGTGCCCGGTGGGCTTTGCGGCACATCATTTCGCCTATCATCCTTTGCGTATCATGCAACCGTGCCGCCGCACGCATGCAACCGTTTCGCCTGTTTCGTTGGATGAAGCAATCACGGCGATTGCGAATGTCATGACCGAGATGCAAACCAGCGGCGCAATGGAATTCGTGGC
>QEVD01000117.1 GCA_003576975.1 Candidatus Zhuqueibacterota bacterium | reverse complement strand
GAGGACACCGGCAAGCCGGCTTGATTGCGGCCATTCCAACGCTGCAAATGTTCGCCCGGGTTGAGGTCTCTATTGATCAAGGTGCGCACAAGCTGGCCGTTCACATTGAAGATTTGCAGCTTGACGCTCGCCGGCTGATCGAGACGGAAACGAATGGTGGTCTCCGGGTTGAAGGGATTGGGATAAACTTCCGCGGAGAATTTGTAATCCTCAATGGCGCCTTGCGCGAGGTGATCTTGCGGAGCCGGGCCGCCCGTCTTCGGCAAGCTCGTGAGCAGCAGCAGATTATACCACACTTCATTGCGCGTAGTATTCGAGGAGGCGATCATGAGATTGGTCGCGCTCGTCACGGGGTGCGCGGGACCGGAAGAATCAAAGAAAAGATCAGTATCGCTGTAAAAGCTTGTGTCAATCGGCGTGGCCAGCAATGAGCCATAATCGCCAAAGTTGACGCGCTTCATTTCGCCGATTTGCGAGCCGCCTTCACGCGTGCCGTATACATAAAGCACATTATTGGTGATATCCAGAGCGACAACCGGCCGGGTCCAGCCGTGATCTTGATTGATGTCATAAATCGCCCAGGCGCCTCCGCTGGTGCGGTGATACAGCGCATTTTGCGTCGTCGTGGCGCCGCCGCCGCCTTTGGTCTTTATCACCATGAAGATTTCATTGTTGTGAGTTGCCATGCAAATGTGATTGTCCGCAGAAGTGCCGACGGGCTGTGGCAGCGAGGAAGTCTCGTCTATCCAAAGCGTGTCGGGATCATTTTCTTTGTGGCGCAGAAATCCGTAAATCACGTTGTTGTTGCTGCTGTTTTCTGCGTAGCCAAGGCCGATCACGTTGGTTCCGCCGATTTTGAAAGGCACGGCGTCGGTTAATGCTGCTCCGTCATTCAAGTTGCTTTTGACCACGAAGGGCGAGGACCATACCGCGCCGTCATTATTGGAACGCTGGCCATAGAGCGTTGAATCGTTTGCCCAGAAAACCCATAGTCTGCCGCTCAGTCCTCGCACCAAAACCATTTCATCGGTTTGCACCGAGTTGACGGCTTTGGGATAGCCGCTGTCAATGCTCCAGGCGCCGCCGCTGAAACTTAAGCGCAAGAGTTGGACCGTGCCCGTGCCGGGCAGGAGGATATACGCTTTATTCGTGGCAGCGTTGAGTGCAATATCCGGCCGGGGCTTGGCCGAATTGCTGATGACCAGCGTGGGCGTCCAGTTGAAACCGTCGAATTTCCACAGATGCCAATCTTTGTCGATTTTGGATTGCGCTGCCATCCACCAAAAGCCGCCGTGATGAAAAAGCTTGCTTTGATTCTGATGATTGAAGTTGTCGGTTGTGCCGACCACCGGCGCGCCAATCAAGCTATACGGCTCGATGGCGTATGGCAACGAAGCGACCTGCGTCGTTTCAACACTGGTGGAAACAAATAAAGTGTAGCTTCCCAACGTATCTGGATTGCGCAATGCCGTTTCCGGAATGAAAAGCGTAATGGAGTCGTTATTTGCGGTTGTTACAGCGCCGGGCATGACGATGCTGATCGTGCGCTTGGCGCTATCGGCCGTGGCCGTTGCAAGCTCCGTGTTGACACGAACCTGGCTCAAGACGCCGTGTGCCATGCCCGTCGCTGCGGGAAAGCGCACGCGGAACGTGTCAAGTCCGGCTAGCATGCGGCCGCGGCTGCCAAGATGGAAGCCGATGGTATAGCTTGATATGGAATCCGGATCCGTTGGTAACGGCGTCACTTTGGCGGCGGTAACTGTCGTTGTGGTTCGCACAAGAGTATAGCCCGGCGAAAATCCCGGCGTGAGTTGCGCGCTTGTCCACGCTTGCAGCGAATCGACTCCGAAGCTTGTTTTGTT
Organism: Candidatus Zhuqueibacterota bacterium; assembly: GCA_003576975.1. Classification (GTDB taxonomy): domain Bacteria; phylum Zhuqueibacterota; class Zhuqueibacteria; order Zhuqueibacterales; family Zhuqueibacteraceae; genus Coneutiohabitans. The sequence goes on along the minus strand of QEVD01000117.1, from coordinate 10,280 downwards.
GATGACGCCGGCCAGAGAATCAACGACCACGACGGCTGTGTCACCGCCAATTAGCGCAATCGGAGTAGTGATGTACATTTCACGCAAAGTGGCATTCGTGGTCACCGTGCTCGCAGGCGTGCCGTTAACCGTCACGAGTGAGGGTGTGAGAGAGGACGGCACAGAGGTATTGTTGGGGAAACGCAAAGAAATCGTTCCCGCGCCCGCAGCCAGGCTGCCCGTCAAAGTATCTGTGATGATGGGAATCGTGTAGCGCGCCTGCGCATTCACCTGGTTCGATTCGATTGTGACGGAATCTATCACCACCGGCGGCGCAACCACGGTCTGGAATAGATTAAACCACATGTCGTTTGTCGTGCTGTTGGCGGCGCATACCATCATCCCAACAACGCCGTTGACGTATTGGCGCGGCACGGTCAGGTTTTGAAACGCGTTGCCGGCCGCAAAAAGCAATTTGGTGGAGGCGGCGCTGCTGGCTGTCGCTTCCGAGCCGATTGCCACGATTTTGTATTCCGCAAAACTGCTGTCCTGGCGGATGCCGGATAGAATAAGAGATGTCGTAGATGTATCAATCGCGATGGCCGGAGAAGTCCAGCCGGCCGCCGGGCTGTGAATGACAGGACGCCGTTGCCATGTGCCGGTATTGGTGCGCTTGTACAACGTATTGCGGGGAACGCCAGTGCCGCCGCCAAACGTTCTGGTCAACAGATAGATATTGTTGTTCGCATCAACCGTCATGCTGAGTTGATTGTTCGCCTGCTCTGAACCCTGGTAGGTGATGAGGCTGGATTCATCGGTCCACACGCTGTCGGGATCGCCATCGAGATGGTATAGGAAGCCAAACCTGCTGGTTGATCCGGTAACCCCTTCTTCACCATAAGACACGCCAACATAGTTGTTGCCGCCCTGTGAAAAGGCCGCCGCATCGACTACGCCTCTTGGCTGGTTCAACGCGCTTTTTATCGTAATCGGCGTGAGAGACCAGCTTAACCCGCCGTCGCTCGATTTTTTGGCCTCGAGTTTTCCGCTGGCGATGCGAAACACCCAAAAGTCGCCGTTGGAAGCTTGCGCCAGAGTGAGCGGGTGATTGTTGTCAATATTGCCGAAGAGAGGAATATCCACGGTAAAACTCGTATTCCACGTGCCGGCGGGATTGTAAGTTAAACTCCAAAACCGTGTGGCATTGGTATGTGAGCGCACGAGGGACAGCTTGCCGGTGGCTTCATGCAAAAGCGCGTCATAACGATTTTGCGTGCTTTTATCCAACGCTTTATTTCTGGCCCAAACGCCATTGCCGTCATAACGCCAGATGTACCAGCGCTTGTTGGTCGCATCGAGCGCAATCGCCCACCATTTGGAATCATGATAAAACACTTTGCTTTGATTTGATTTGGAGGAATTGGCCATCGTGTTGACGTGCATAAGGGCGCCGGGCTGCGCCGAGACGCCCGTGACGTTCCACAGGCAGGAAAGCATCAAAGCTATTGCTAGACCAGTTTGCCGCTGAAACCGTTTCAACGCATGAACCATACTAGAACTCCTTTTAATACACATCATTGGATTATTCAAATCACTAATGTCGCTTCAGGTGAGGTCCGTCCGTGGGCACCCTCGATTGAAGGTGAAACTCTGGAAAGCGCAACGAAGATAAACTAACAATGCGCTAATAGTACCCCAGATATTAATAACTGCGGAAAAACAGCGCTAAGAAGAAAATGAGCGGCAAGCCTGACGCTTTGAAATCTTAAAAACAAAACGCCGATCTTTCGAGTAGACTCGAACAATCGGCGTTTCAGTGACTTCAATATTTGCGGAGTTGTGTGTGACGCAATCAAGCGCAACAACAGCGATGGCTTTCAGGATTGCCTTACTTGATATAATGCAAACGCCCGGTAATAGCCTGTCCGTCGATTTGCAGCCGATAGAGATAAGTTCCGCTGGCAACCGCGATACCGTTATGATTGCGCGCATTCCACCGGCGTTCATGCACGCCCGCTGCCAGCTTACCGTTGACCAACGTCTTGACCAACTGGCCGTTAACGTTGAAGATCTGCAGCTTCACAGCAGCCGCCTCTTTGAGCCGGAAGCGAATTTGTGTCTGCGGATTAAACGGGTTGGGGTAAGCGACAATCACATCCTGCTCGTTCAGATGTTCCGCGGTTTGCGCCACTTGACGTTCTTCCTCGCGAAGAGTGATCGGTTTCGCCAACGCCGCGCCAGGCAAGTGGATGAATTGCGCCCACGTTTGATCCCGCGTTGTGTTGTTTGCCAATAAAATCAGATCCGATGCGCCCGTAACTGTATGCGCAGGAGCGGAAGAATCAAAGAAATCATCGAAACCGTTATCGAAAATGGTGTCGCGCACGGCGCTGGCCAGCGCGCCATAATCTCCCAAAGACACGCTTTTCATTTCCCCGATTTGATGGGAGCCCTCGCGCGTGCCGATCGCATAATAAACTCCATTTGTCGCATCGATGGCTCCCACCGGGCGGGTCCAGCCATTCTCGAGATTGATGGTGTGGGCCGTCCAGGTTCCGTCGGTTGCGCGATGAAGCAATCCGTTTTTGGCTGCGCTGCCGCCGCCACCGGAGGTCTTTACGGTCATGAAAATTTCTTCATTGTGGACGAGCATGTTGATATGATCGTCCGCTTCGGTATTGGAAAATTGTTCCACCGAAGATGTTTCGTCGGTCCAGACGGTATCGGGTTGGCCGTCACGGTGGCGCAGAAAACCATAAACCGAGATCGAATTGTTGTTTTCGGCGTAACCAACGCCAACGTAATTGTTCCCCGAGTACGTGAATGCCACGGCATCGGTCAAGGCCTTGCCATTGTTCAGGCTATCCTTGACAATAACGGCGTCTTCCCAAGAATCGCCGTCATCCTCAGACCGGCGTCCCCAGAGCGTTGAATCCGAAGCGAAAAATGCCCAGAGATCGCCATTTTTTGCGCGGACCAGATTCATTTCCATCACTTGTTGGCCCCAGGCAGCTTTGGGAAAGCCGCTGTCCATGGACCACGAACCGGAGGCAAAAGACAATCTCGCCAAATTCGCGGTGCTTGGTCCGGGCATAAGAATGTAAACGCGATTGTTCGGAGCATCGAGAACGCAATCCGGCCGGACTTTGGAGTTATCGCTGATTAAAAGCGATTGGGTCCAGGTGGTATCCGCCCGTTTGTACAGGTACCAGTTTTTGGAAGGTTTGTCTTGCAACACTGCCCACCAAAAACCGCCGTGATAAAACACTTTGCTTTGATTTTGCGTTTCAAGATTTCTCGTGGTATTGGCAACAAGCCTGCCGATGCGAACGATGTATCCGTGTGACATCACTTGCGTCGGTTCCACACTTGTGGATACTTTCAAGTTAAAAGTATCGGCGTACGAGGGGTTGATAATCGCCGTTGTCGGAATGAACAACGTGACACTATCACTGTTATTGATGGTCACGGAAGCCGGCAATGTGATCGTGATGTTGCGCGTCAGGCTGTTGCCGTTTGCGCTGGCATTCACGGTGTTGACCGTTACTCCAGACAAGGCGCCTTCAGTAACTTGTGTCGTCGCCGGAAAGTCTACAAGAAATGTGCTGCTGCCGCTCAGCATGCCGCCGAGAGGGCCGACACGAAAGCCGATGGTATACTGTGAAGCACTATCGGCATCTGCCGGGAAGATTTTCACCGTGGCCGAACTGGCGCTCGAATTTATAACGTGCAACGTGTAGAGCGGTGAAGCAACAGGCGTCGGTTGAGCGCTGGTCCACGCCTCTAATGTATAATCACCCGCCGCCGAAGGATTGATCAAGCCCGCGGTTTTTGCAATCGCAACAAAGAAAGTATCCGATGCCGGAATATCGACGGGCGTGACAATCGTCAGTTCTCGCGTTGCTGCATTCGAGGAGACCGTAGTTGCCGGCGTGCCATTTACCGTGATCGTGGAGGCTGTAATGCCCGCTGGTACAATGGTGTTATTGGGAAAACGCAAATGAATTTCACCAACGCCCGCCAGCATCGCCCCGCTGGCAGACGTGATTATATCAACAGCGTAGGCCGCATTGGTGTTGGTGGTATCCGGGTCAACCGTCACCTCGCTGATGGTGAGGTTTGTTCCGGGATTGATCGTCAACAGATTAAACCAAAGGTCGTCGGCCGTCGCATTGTCGGATACGGCCATCAAGCCGGTGGTCGAATTCAACAAACCGGCGGGAACGCTGAGCGTGGCGAATTGATCCGCGCCGGAAGCAAAAAGAGTATCCACTGGCGCGGTGAGCAGCGTGCTCTCTTCGCCGATACGATGCGCCTTGTATTCCACGATCGCTGAGACCGTGTTTCTTCCGATCAGATACAACATTTGATTTTCGCCGTCGATGGCAATTGCCGGTGAGGTCCACAGCGGCCCGTCGCCGATATTGTTGACGCGATAGGCCGTCCAGGCTCCGGCCGTGTTCCTTTTATAAAGAGTGTTTCGGGGATCGGAGGGACTGCCGCCGGAGGTACGCACAAAGATATAAACCTGATGGCTGCCATCAACGCTCATGCAAATGTCATTGAGCGCGGTCTCAGCCCCAAAAAACGTGAGCTGGTTGCTTTCATCGCTCCAGAGATTGTCGGCGTCGCCATCGCGATGAATGAGAAAACCGTATTGGCTGTTTGCGGCGCCTTCCTCGGCATAGCCCACGCCGACGTAATTCTCTCCGTTTATCGAAAAGGCAACGGCATCTGCGGTTCCGACCGCAGTATTCAAGCCGCTTTTAATCGTGACGGCGGGACTCCAGGTACTTCCGAAGTTGTCGGAGTACATCGTTTGTAAGTTGTTGCTGCCATCGGTGCGAAAAACCCAAAGCCGGCCATCTTTTCCCTGAACCAGGCAAGCAGGGTTGGGTTTGTTGGGATGAACAAAATACTGCAGGTTGGAGCGTTGTATCTCCTTTACCCAGCCGCTACCGGTATAGCCATAGCGCCGGAATCGCGGTTTGGATTGGTGCGACGCAAATGTGTAGAGTTTGTTATTGACGGTATCAATGACGGCGTCAATGGTGTAGTTCGTCGTTTCTTCTTGCTTGTTCGTCTTGGTCCACGGGATTCCGGTGTATTTCCATAGATACCATTTGGCTTGCGCCTCATGAAAGCCATAAGCCCACCAAATGCCGTCATAGTAAAAAACCTTGCTTTGGTTGGATTTGCGATACTCCCCCGTGGTGGTGGACGCCAAGGGAGCCCCTGTTTGGGCCTGCAAAAAAGAAGTGGCAAGCAAAAGGCCAAAAATAATGTATGCCGCTCCAAACAGTCTCAGCCGTGCTAGTGAATAGTACATGGGTGGTGCCTCCAAAGATGTGGAATCAAGCTGTTTGACAGGCCCTGAAATGAGATTTATCGAGGTGATCGGCCGTGGTTTGTCAACAGGATGATCGATGAGCTCCCGGAAAATGTCGTCGCGGCGGCGCTCAAGAGGATGAAACGAGTGGGCGACAACCCTGATATTAGATGATCGGCGTTCCTCACAGACAATGATGCGATCGTAAATGCTCTTAGCGGCATATGGAATCGGTTGCAAAGCATGACATTTCGCAACTTCATGCTCACGTATATAACTACCTCAACCTTGATCGACTGCGGAATCTCTGCAAAACTTTGTAACGCGTGTTTGTGTGGCCTAGCTTGCGCTTGCAATTGCCAGGCATTTTGATTATGTTCATAAACTTTCATGAACACCGGTTTCGCAGAATACTCTTACTTGCAACAGGAATAAAGCAGCACGCCAAGCATGAACATTGTGAGTGAAAAAACCAGCCAGGTTGTGCCGATGACCGGACTACGGGTCGTCCCAAACGACACGACGGGTGTCACGCATGTGGTTATTCATTATCATGAGATTGCGCTCAAAGGCAACAATCGCCGGTTTTTCGAGAAAAAATTGCAGCGTAACATCATGCACGCTACCGCCGGTTTGGGATTGGCAGAGCTTCAGCGTTTTTCCGGCCGTTTAATGGGCGTGTTGGAGTCGCAAGCCGACTGGGAAAAGATCGCAGAAGCGCTGCGCCATGTTTTTGGCATCGCTTATTTTGCGCCCATGATCAAAACCGCACAAAACATTGACGTCATCACGCAAACGGCGCTGAGTTTACTCGCTGCGAGAAACTTTGCAACCTTCAAGGTGGAGACGAAGCGCGCGCAAAAGACTTTTCATTTGACCTCGCCCCAAATCAATGCCTTGCTGGGCGAGCGTATTTGTTCACATTTCAAGGCGAGCGTCGATTTATCTCAACCGGAAGTCACGCTCTGGCTTGAAATCTCTGATGACTATGCCCTGGTTTATTGCGACCGCATTTTGGGCGCCGGCGGGTTGCCGGTGGGCACGGGCGAGCGCGCCGTATGCCTCATTTCCGGAGGCATTGATTCTCCGGTGGCGGCTTATCGTCTCATGAAAAGAGGCGTCAAGCTCGTCTTCGTTCATTTTCACAGCGCGCCGTTTACGAATACCGCGTCGCAACGCCTGGTTGAGCGGCAAGTGCAACTGCTCACGCGCTATCAGTTTCTCTCGTCGCTTTATTTGGTGCCGTTTGCCGACGTGCAACGGCATATCGTGGCGAACAGCCCGCCGAGTTTGCGCATGGTGTTATACCGCCGCGCCATGTTGCGCATTGCCGAACGCATTGCTCAAGATTATCACGCGCAGGCGCTCGTGACGGGCGAGAACGTGGCGCAGGTCGCCAGCCAAACACTGGCCAACATCAATGTCATTAATCAAGCCGCCGGCCTGGCAGTCATTCGGCCGCTTGCCGGTGACGACAAACAAGAAATCATCACGCAAGCGCGGCGCATCGGGACGTTCGACATTTCAGTCGAGCCGTTTGAAGATTGTTGTTCCTTGTTTGCCGCGCGCAATCCCGAAACCCATGCCCACCTGGAGAGCGTTTTGCGGTGCGAGGCGCAATTCGATCTTGAGCCGGAAATCGAAAAGGCCCGACAACAGGCTGTGCTCAAACGTTATCGTTTCAAACATCACGCGTGTGAAGAAGTGACGGCTGCCGCGGAAAACTGAGGCGCAAACCGTCGCGCAAGCAACCAGCAAACGGAAGAAGAATCCTGAAATTTTATCGCCGTTGCAAAAGACAGGCATCTTGCCACAACCGTTTGACGTGCGGCGTGCAGCTTTCTTGCTTGGAACGGCATACCTTCCACACAATATTCACTAACGGGACCTCACCCTGTTTCCATATTTTAACGCAAAGTTGAGTGATTGACCTTCATGAAAAATCCTAGTCTGCCGTTCGCAGAAAATGACCCGGCGATTTTTTACGATCGCAAAGAACGCCTTTACTATGATGTGTTGCGCAGTGGCCGCCAAACCAATATTCGCGGTGATTTGTTGCCCCACGATCAAATTATCGGACGGACGGAAGGGTTCTTGCTCCAGTCGCAACGCGCAAAACCGTTTTGGGTTTTCCGCCCAACGCTGAACGATCATGTTGTTCACATGCGCCGCGGTGCAACCGTGATATACCCAAAAGATCTCGGCCTGATGCTGCAATATGCCGATGTCTATCCCGGCGCCAAAGTCGTGGAAGCCGGCCTGGGTTCCGGCTCTCTGGCAACTACCTTGTTGCGCATGGTGGGGCCGGAGGGCAGCGTGACAAGTTACGACGTGCGCCAGGATTTTATCGATCTGGCAAAGCGCAACATGCTGCGCTTTTTGGGGGAAACGCCCAATCATCTCGTGCGCGTTGCCGATATCTACACAACCTTTGAAGATGAGAATGTCGATCGTTTATTGTTGGATGTTCCGGAGCCGTGGCGCGTGATTCCATTGGCAACCCCCAAGCTGCGCGCCGGCGCCATCGTGTGCAGCTATTCTCCCACGATCATTCAGTCGAAATCGTTTGTTGAGGCGTTGCGCGCAGAGCGCAGCTATATGGCCATCCACACGGTTGAATCGTTGGTGCGTTCGTGGAACATCTTGGGCTTGTCCGTGCGGCCGGAACTGCGCATGGTCGGGCACACCGGTTTTTTGACGTTCGCGCGTAAAGCGGAAACGGCCTCGTTTGCGCAGGCGGCGCCGGATGAAATCGAAACGCCTGAGAGTGAAACAACGAATAAAGATGATGAATCGCAGGTATGAGTTGTTTAAGATTTTTTCACTACAAATGCTCGTCCGCTTTCATCATTCTTAGACAGGCTCGAACGATTCATAATGCACGATCACATCGAAAAACTGGTGGATTCGGTCTATTCCAGTAGACTTAAAAATGGCTTGCAGGTACTTCTGCATGAAGATCATACTCTGCCGCATGCGGTGATGCACACGTTTTGGCAAATCGGTGCGCGCAATGAACAGCCGGGCCTGACCGGCCTGGCGCATTTCATCGAACATATGATGTTCAACGGCGGTAAAAAATATGGCCCGCATCAATTCGATGAAATCATGGAAGCGCACGGCGGCGCCAACAATGCGTATACCAATCAAAATATCACAGTTTATCAAAACAGTTTCCCCGCCGAGGCGCTGGCAATAATTTTTGATCTCGAAGCCGATCGCATCGCCTATTTGAATCTCAATAAAGCGGCTTTTGCGGCGGAGCGCAAAGTCATCGCCTCCGAGCGCCGCACGACGGTTGAAAGTGACAATTTCGAGCTAATGTCTGAGATGCTTTGGGCAACGGCGTTTCAATCGCATCCCTATCGCTGGCCTGTCATCGGCTGGCATGAAGATATTCAGCGCTGGAAGCTGAGAGATTTGCAGGAATTCTATCGCCGCCACTACACGCCGAAAAATGCGACCATCGTACTCGTCGGCGATTTTGATGCAGAAGCCGCGATGCGCCTGTGTGAATCTTATTTTGGCGATATCCCATTGCGGGAAGCGCTGCCGCTGGCGCTCGAACCTGAGCCGCCGCAAGCTTGTGAACGCCGGGCAAGCGTACAGCGGCCGGCGCAATTGCCGGCATTCACATGCGGTTTTCATGTGCCTGCCAGCACGCATCCGGATTACTTTGCCCTGCATCTTTTTGAAATCGTGCTGGCTGCCGGTCAAAGCTCGAGATGCTATCAGCGCTTGGTTGATCGCGAACAAGTCGCTGTTTGGGTGCGCAGCGAATATTCGGCCTCACTCGATCCCGGCTTATTCATCCTCACCGTTCAACTTCGTGAAGAGCTAGGATTGCCGGCGGGGGAGAAGCTGCTTTATGAAGAACTGCAAAAATTAAGTGAAGAACCGATTACGGCAAGCGAGTTGCGCAAGGCAAAAAACATTTGCCAGGCGGCTTTTGTGCGCGGTTTGACCACAATGGCGAGCAAAGCCGAAGCGTTGGGCAGCGCCGCGCTTTATTTCGGGGATTATCGCAAGCTGCGCGAGCTAAAACACCATTATGATGCTGTAACCTCAAACGATATACAACGAGTAGCGCAAAAATATTTTCATTCGCAAAATCGTACCGTCGTTACGTTGCTTCCGGAGCCTGACTGAGAACTTGAGAAACCCCACGATTCGCTTTCCTGATTTTGTTAGACAGACATTACCCAACGGCTTGACGCTGCTGTTATGGGAAGATCATCGACTGCCTCTGCTGACCTTTGAAATTCTGTTGAAAGCCGGCGCGATATGTGATCCTCCTCAAAAAGAAGGCCTGTCGGCCGTCACCCTGGCGCTGCTGCGCAAAGGCACGGCGCATCGCACGGCGCTGCAGTTCGCGGAAACATTGGATTTTGTCGGTGGACGTTATAGCGTTGATCCGCTGCTGGAAAACGGCCTGCTCTCGTTTGAAATGATGAGCATGGATCAAACGCTGGCGCTTGATCTTCTGGCCGATTGTTTGCGCCAACCGGTTTTTCCTCAGCAAGAATTCGACAAGAAAATCGACCAGGCGATTGCGAGTTGGCGGCAGGCAAAGGATAATCCCGGCAACGTGATTGAGAATTATTTTAACTCATTTTTGTTTGCGGGGCACACCTATAGCCGTTCGGAATTGGGAGATGAAACGTGTCTGGCCAATTTTTCGCGCGCGGAAGTGTGCGGATTTTATGAGCGGTACTACGCTCCCAATCATTTTATTTTTGCGGTAGCCGGAGATTTTTCAACGTCGGAAATGATCGCGCAGATACAAGAACGCTTTGGCGATTGGAACGCCCGCGATGAAATCTTGCCGGAGCCCGCGCCGGCTGATGGCGTGTCACATTCGAGAGTGCTTCTGATCGATAAGCCCGATGAGCAGCAGGTTTATTTTTGTCTCGGCAATATCGGCGTTGCAGTGAATAACCCCGATCATGTTGCGGTTGATGTCGTTGAAACT
>QEVD01000116.1 GCA_003576975.1 Candidatus Zhuqueibacterota bacterium | reverse complement strand
GCGCGCGCAAGCTGTCCTTCAAATCGTGCAAAGTTCAAGCGTTTTCGGCTTCGGCAGTGGATGTCGCCGAGCGCGCCGCGCCGCAAACGCGCCCCGTTAGGCCAATACAGGAATACAGTCGCAAACAAATCTTTAGAGAATATGAACTGGTTTGAAAAGTTGTTTGAATATGTTTCATCGTCGCTGCTAATTCTAATCGGTGTGATAGGAATAATTATCAGCGTGGCCGATTTTGCTGGTTGGGAAACTAACTTGCTTTCCGTTACCAAAGAACCTCTATATCTTATTTTGCTTACCATAGGTGCCTTGTCGTTAGCAATTGGACTAGAAAGAGTTATTCGATTCAGACGCATTGACCAATACTTTGCACGAATAGATAACTTGCTTGCAAGATCATCCGGCGGGTGTAGCGAAAGTCCCGCGACCCACGCGATGATAAACGCAAGTATTAGAGTTTAAATAGTCATGAGAAATTACTCTATTCTCATGCACACAAATTTGATAAGGAAAAATTAAAATGCCCACAAAAGTAATTTATGCCAGCCAGACGGACGCCAAACTGGACAGTAACGTATTGACGGGCGGCGGAACGGACGATACGCTGGCATTGCAAAAAGTTTTGGATCTTTCTCAAGAGCTTGGGGGTATTCATTTGGTTGTAGACGGTGCGGCATTAATAACCGGACTAATTGTCCATAGCAACACCACCATTGAATGCTTAAATAAGGCATGCGGTTTTTATCTGGCCGACCACTCAAACCGCCCTTTAATTACGAACGCCAATCCGTCTGCCCAAGAAATTGTTGACCGTAACATTACGCTTATAGGCGGGACATATAATCATAACTGTATACATCAGGCTCACCATCTTCCTGAAGACGTTCATTATTCCCAGGCAGACTTATTTGTCGTCGCTATCTCATTTTTCGGAGTAGAGAACCTGCTGGTCAGAGATGTCACGATTCGTAATCAGCGAACATTTGCTTTCTTGATCACCAATTGGCAAAGAGTAACCATGGAAAACATTTGCTTAGAACTTCCTGATTTCATCCATGGTGGAAATCAGGATGGTATTCATGTACAGGGACCAGGCAGATTCCTGATTCTAAAAAATATTCAAGGAAGCACAGGCGATGATTTTATTGCGATCAACGCCGATGAAGAATTTCTGGGTGGAAAAAACTTTTTTCATCCAAAAGCCTCGACTGGCCCGGTTACGGATGTGGTGGTTGATACGGTCATGGTTAATGATGCGGCGCAAATACTTCGCGTTCTATCCCGTGAGAGCATTGTCGATCGCATATTTGTCAAAAATGTTAGTGGAAATTATCGCAGTTTTGGTTTTTATCTCAGCGCATGGGATTACTTAAGCAAAGGCTATCCAGGCAACTTTGGTACCTTGTTATTTGAAAATATTAATGTCCGTCAGACAAAGGCAGACTACACCTATACCGAGCCTTTTCTGTTTCGGATTTCAGGACATCACCGAAGCCTGATGCTCAAGAATATCTACTACGTCGATCCGGCTGATGACCGGTATATTATTTATGTTGAAGGAGAATCAGATATAAAGGATATTGGCACAACTCCCGCTGAGGTTGATTCTTTGTTGATAGACGGGCTTCATATAAATGATAACAGTAAGACATTCCAGTCGCGCCCGTACCTCATGGTGAAAGGCCATGTCCGGCATATGATTGTCAGAAACGCTGAAGTTTTAAATAGGGAGTCTAAAAATGCTATATTTCTAGCGACTGATGGCAAATATGCAAAAATTGACCAGCTTTTTTTATATAATATGATAACAGCGAATGTTGGCCAATTGATTAGCGATAGAGACGGGAAAATAACGACTTGCCACTCAACCAACATTTTCGGATAAATGCCAAAGATCAGATATAGGGCTTTCATGCAAATCGTGCGTTTATCCAACGGGGTGAATCCGGAGTCGTATCACAAACGCGCGCTAGTGTCCCACACCCTTTGCTGCTCATGCCTCTGGATACTTCCATGCCAGGCCGCGTATTCATAAAGTCAAAAATTAGTTTGGGGCGACCCTGCCTCGATTGTACTCTTCTCCATTTTAGCACTAATGAATCACTCTTTATTGCCTAGCCCTCCGGCCTTACGGCGAGAAATTTGCATTGTAAATGAGAAGACTTGGCTGTATATTGTTGCCGACACGTCGAAGCATCGGCTTCCGTGCCGGTATCACGGTCAACTTACTCACGGTGTTTTGTCAACACCAAAAATAACCAAAAGGAATCCGTCATGTCTGTTGATCAAAAAAGGATTGTTACGCTGGCACTTGCAAAGCTGGAAGAAGAAAGAAAACACCTGGATACTGAGATCGCACAACTCCGTTCTCAACTTCGAGCAAAGCCTTCCGTGAGCAAGAGCAAAGCAAGCGCAACGAAAACCCGAAAGACCGCTGCCACACGCAGCCGGACAGCCCGCCAAAAGGCGAAGTCTGCTGCGGCCATGAAAAAGCTATGGGAGAAAGTGCGGAAAGCGGGATTCTCGAACATTAAAGATTACAAAGCCAGCCTGAGCAAGGCCTAGGCTGCGCATTTCAATCGGCATTCCGTGTAAGAGAAAAGGCCATTCCAAGGGCGGTGGAGCGGCCTTTTTATCTAGATATTCGCAGACGCCAGAAAGCGACAAATATGGGTATTTGCACAAAATCTACCCCGGCGGCCTGCGCCACTCCTCATGACAAAAAATGGTTGAAATTCTTCAATTTTTTCTAAAATACCCGCCTGGTAAATAACTGTCCCTTCGCAACTCTGAAAACATCGGTGTGGCGGTCAAAACTTTCGTCCGATATCGCTTGACCCAGAGCACTATTTCTTCACAGGCTCAAAGTGGGTGGTACTCTTCGTCATCGTAACGTTTCAGAATGTTGAATTTTTGCCCACCTCGAGTTTTAATCGCGTGCCGCTAATCATCTCCAAAATAAGTATGCAAGCTTGCTGCCTAAAACTGAGCAGATGAATCCAGCTAGATGAATGATTCTCTGGCACGTTTCCTCTTGGGAGAATATCCGCAATCACCGAACCTTTTGCTGCGGGAAAACTGACCCGCCACATAAGCGCTGAAAATTATCCAACACACTGGCTTGTCGGAGATTTTATGAAATGCTGGCATGCTGCTTGCTAGAGTTTTGTTTCAACATTACAACTGAAATTCGGAAGCTTCAAATTTTCAGCACACTTTTAAAGATAGGCGAACGGCTTTTACTCTTTTGTGTTTCTCCACGACAGATTCGCAATTCCAGCGGGTTGAAGTTATTCTTACTCCAAATATTGAGGGCGCCTGAAGCGAACTAAAGCTTTGCAGGCAGGACGAGTACAGTACATTTTGAAAGGAAAAAACAATGGCACACGGCAACCATGTTTCAAAAAAATCATCTCACCTCTTTAGGGAGGCAAAAAGAGCAGTCGTTTTTTTGACTGCGTTAGCAGGTGTCATGCAAGGCCAACCCATGTTGCTGGCTCAAAGCATTCCGGAGACGATTACCGTCAATTCCAGGGTGAGCACCTCCGCAGTTCCGGGTGACGCCGACGACCCGGCGATTTGGGTACACCCCACCGACCCGGCCAAGAGCGTCATCATCGGCACCGACAAGGAAGATGAGGGCGGCTTGTATGTTTGGGATATAAGCGGCAAGCAACTCCAATATGTGCCTTTGGGAAATCCGAACAATGTCGATGTACGTTACGGCATGCGCATTGGCGGCCAGCTTGTCGACATCGTAGTGACCAACTTGCGCTCCAATCCAAAGCAGATCAAAGTTTTTAAAGTGAATCCGGCTGATGGAACTCTCACCGATGTTACCACCAGCGGCGGCATCCTAACCCCGCAACTGGATGATCCCTACGGAATCTGCCTTTACAAACGGCCTTCTGACGGCGCCATGTTTGTAATCGAAAGCACACAATCCGGCGCGACCGAAAATCTCCATCAATATCGTTTGGAAGACGACGGGACGGGCAAGGTGAAGGGAACGTATGTCAGGGCGATCGGCAACGGCGTCATTGCAGACTTCGTCGAAGGTATTGTCGCAGACGACGAGTTGGGTTATATCTATGCTTCGGATGAACCGAACGCGATTCGCAAGTTCTACGCCGATCCTGATCGCGGTGACAACAATCAAATCGTTGCCTTTGGCGCCGGCGATGGCATCACTGGTGATCGCGAGGGGTTGGGAATTTATAAATGCCCGGGCGGCGCCGGCTATATCGTTGCTTCAAGTCAAGGGAATAGCACAGTTAAAATTTACCGGCGCGAAGGCGAGCCTGGCGATCCTCACAAGCATACGCTGCTCACCACGATCGTAACGAACGGCTCTTCAGAAACGGATGGTCTCGACATCACCAACATACCAACCTCCGCCAATTTCCCCAACGGCTTTTTGGTGAAGCATGACGCCCCCGGCAGACGCTACGTTCTTTACGCTTGGGAGGATATTGCCCAAACCTATTTGAACATTTGTCCCGGAAATACTCCCAGCGCGGTTGGCGGCGAGGGCGCAAGCATATTGCCGGAAGCCTTCAGGCTCGGGCAGAATTATCCCAATCCATTTCGGCCCGGCGCGGAATTGACTTTGGCAGGAAATTCCGCTACGACGATTCCGTTCCGCCTCGACCACACTGCCAATGTCACGCTTACGATTATCAATTTGACCGGGCAAATCGTGCGCACGCTGGCGAGCGGACAAATGACGGCGGGTGATCACACAACCGTTTGGGATGGCCGCAACGAGGCCGGCGAACTCGCTCCCAACGGCGTATACCTGATTCGTTTGCAAAGCGGCAATCGCACACAGAAGCGGAAGCTTCTAATGGTGAATTAACCTATCGCACTCCGGTGAAAAGCTACCCGTTAATTTTAAAATGCCTGATCATGGCTATGATCAGGCATTTTTTTTATACGAAAAAATCATTGCACTTTAGAACGGAACAGCGAAGAGTGGCAAGAGCAAAATTCAGTTGATATAAGGCCAGCAGCTTTTTATCTTGTTCCGTTTACAAATTGAAACCAACACTTGCAAGGATGCGTATCAAGGTCGCGGCAGTTAAACACTTCGCGTCTTTGAGTTTTCTGTGTGCGAAGAAAGCCAGTTGATCACCATCCTGTTTACGAACAACACTTGCTGCGCGTGTTTCTTTGGTCTCGCCCTACCCCACCAGCATCTTTGAAGCCACGCACTCAGTGAATTTGTTTTCCAGTTTCTTCCCAAATGCATTATCACTCATGAAAAGAATCTTTGCCGTCACCCTCTTTTTCTGCCTGTGTGCACACATTCATGCGCGCGCTCTACGCTCGCCGCATTCCGCTTCAATGTCTGTACCTGCGCGCCCTGAAGCCGGCAGGCCCTTCATCCGCAACTACAATCCTAGAGAATTTGGCGCAGCGTTCAATTACTGGGCGATTGCACAAGATCAGCGCGGCGTCATGTATTTTGGCAATTGGAATGGCGTGCTTGAATATGATGGCGTATCCTGGCGGCTGGTTTCAACCCCCAACCGATCCGGAGTACGATCACTCGCGGTCGATGCCAACGGCCGCATCTATGTCGGTGCGGTCGGCGACCTCGGCTATCTTGCGCCCGATTCTGTCGGCGAGTTGCGATTCGTTTCCTTACTTGATCACGTTCAGCCGGAGAACCGGGAGTTCAATGAAGTGTGGTATTCCTACGCCACCTCGCAGGGCGTTTATTTTCGCACGGATAAAATCCTGTTACGCTGGGCAAACAACCGCATGCAGGCGTGGAAGCCGCACACGGCATTTTCAGGATTATTTGTGGTGCGAGATCGCGTTTATATTCAACAATGGGGTATCGGGCTGCTCGAGTTGGTGGGAGATTCTCTGCACATAACGCACGCGGGCGGGCGATTCGCGCATGAGCGCATTTATGCGATGCTGCCGTATGTCGATGAAAAAATCCTGGTGGGCACGCGTGAGCAGGGCCTGCTTCTGTACGATGGCGTTTCCTTTCAGACTTTACAATCCGATCCGTCCGCCACAAAATTCCTAAGAGAAAATCAACTCTCACATGGCGCTGTTCTGCGAGACGACACGTTTGCGTTAGCCACAATGCGCGGCGGTGTCGCGATTATTGACCAAAACGCGCGCCTTGTGAAAATTTTGGACAAGGCCGCGGGCTTGCAAGATCATGACGCGAATTTTGTTTTTGTCGATCGTGAGGGCGTGATCTGGCTGGCGCAAGGACGTGGTATCGCGCGTGTTGAAACCGATTCGCCATTGGTGATTTATGGGGAAACCTCCGGCATCAAAGATTTCGTGTCTTCCATTCTCAGGTACAAAGGCGCCTTGTATGTGGCTACCGGACTTGGTGTTTTCTATTTGCCTACCGAATCAACCCCAACAAACTCGTCACTTCTCGCGCAACGGGAACATGCGCAGGAATTCCGGCCGGTCGCAGGAATTACAGCGCAGTGCTGGTATTTGCTCGCAGCCGGCCAGAGTTTGCTCGCCGCCACCAATGACGGCGTCTATCAAATTCGCGGAGAGCAAGCGACTTTTCTTAAAGAGTCCGTTGCTGATTCGTTTTTTTCAATGTCGCTTCATCGCTCTCAAAAGAACCCTAGTCGCGTTTGGGTGGGACTGAGAGACGGCCTGGCGTCTTTACGCTATGAGGCTGTGACTTCAAAATGGATTGATGAAGGCCGCATCTCCGGAATTCACGAGCCTATTTGGAGCATCGTCGAGAATAATGAAGGCGTGCTTTGGCTTGGCACAGAAGCGCAAGGTGTTTTACGGATAAGTTCCTTGCCAGGGAATCATAGCGCAACGCTGCGGAACGAGAATCAGAAAATCGAACGCTTTGATGCGCGGCATGGCCTGCCCAAGGGCTGGGTGGGAGTTTATCCCACGCGAACACGCACCATTTTTACGAGTGACAGAGGTCTTTTCCGTTTTGATCGCACAACCAACAAGTTTTTTCCCGATTCCACCTTTGGCAGCATGTTCGCAGATGGCTCGCGCGATATCGAAGTGGTGAGTGAAGATCAACAAGGCAACATTTGGCTCGGTTCGGAAGAAGCGGCAGAAATCAACCGCGCGCTTCGCCAACCGGAGGGCTCTTATCTGCCGGAAACCGGATCAGCTCTCCGGCTAGCGAAGACAGCCATCTGGGCCATTTATTCCGAACTTGATTCGGCGCATCCTCGCACAAGTTCTGCGGTTTGGTTCGGCGGCCCGGAGGGTTTGTTGCGCTACGATGTCAATTTTCCCAAACGCGAGACGCAGGTTTATCCGGCCCTCATTCGCCGTGTCATCATTTTGCAAGAGGGCGCGCAGGATTCAACGATCTTCGCCGGCGCAATGCCCGAAAACACGGGAGGCGATTTCCCCATCCTGGCTTATGCTCACCATGCCCTTCATTTTGAATTCGCTTTGCCAAGTTTTAGCGATGAGTCTGCCAATCAATTTCAATTTTATTTGGAAGGATTTGATCAAAACTGGTCGGCTTGGAGCAAGGCATCCCAAAAAAGTTACACCAATCTCGCGGAAGGCGACTATCGTTTTCGCGTGCGGGCGAGAGATGTCTATCAACGTGAAAGCGCGGAGGCGGTTTATGCCTTGCGAATCTTACCGCCCTGGTATCGCACCGTGCCGGCGTACCTTGGTTACGCGGCTGTCGCTGGCGCAAGCTTGTTGGGCTGGCGCCGTTATGATTTGCGACGCCAGAAAAAGAAAGCCGAGTATCAGCGCCGCGCCAAGGAGCTTGAGGAAGCGCATCAATTGCAGCTTTCCATGCTGCCGCAACAGATCCCACAATTGCCTCATCTCGAGCTTGCCGCTTATATGAGACCGGCAACCGAAGTTGGCGGCGATTATTATGATTTCCATACCGGAGAGGACGGCGCTTTAACCGTGGCGCTTGGCGATGCCACCGGCCACGGCCTCAAGGCAGGAACCATGGTGACGGCCATGAAAAGCCTGTTTATTGCGCTGGCGCAAGAGCCGGAACTCGCACAATTTTTCAAGCAGGCAAATCACGCTTTGCGCCGCATAAATTTGCGCCAGATTTATATGACGTTGCTGCTGGCGAGAATAAGCGGACCGCGGCTTGTCATTTGCGGCGCCGGCATGCCGCCGGTTTTGATTTATCGCGCCGCAACACGGCACGTGCATGAAATCGACTTTAAAGGGATGCCATTGGGAAGTGTGCCGGAGTTTTCCTATGAACAACGGAAATTGGAACTCTCGCCGGGAGATGTGATTATGTTGATGAGTGACGGTTTCACCGAACGTTTTAACCCGCGAGGGGAGACGCTGGGATATGAACTGGCAAAAACCGTCTTGGCGGAAGCCGCGCAACAAACCGCGCAAGATATTATTCAGCGCTTCGTGCAAGCCGGCGAAGCCTGGGGCAGCGGCAGCCCGCTGAATGATGACACGACGTTTGTGGTAATCAAGGTGAAAAAGTGAGGGAAGCTGCGCTTGTCGTTGTGTGGTTATAAAAAAAGCAATTTGAGCAATCATGAAACTATTCACATTATGTCGAAGCAAGGCAAACTCGAGATCATTGTCACGAGTTTGCCGGTCGAGCCGGGGAATCATCATACCAGAGTGTTTTGCATTCTTGTCAACGACCAGAACCTGGTCCCATCTCTTCAAGTTATTCCCGGCCTTTCTCCTTCACCATCTTACAGAATTGGCGTCAAAGGATTGTCAAACTTAAATCCGAAAATACGCGGATTTTCGCCAATCACTGCTGCCGAGAAAATATAAAACACATAGTTGTATGTTTCGTCCGGCAGGCGTTCGCGGTAGTTTTTCAAGAGGCGCCAAAAGTTGCGCTCGCGCGGGTTCTCCGGCATCTTCCGAATCAAATCGATGACTTTGTTCTCTCCCCAGTTGTATGACGCAATTACCAACAGGCCCGAAGCTTGCGCATCGGTATCATAAATGTCCCGCAGGTAGCGCGCAGCCGCCTCAGTGGATTTTATGAAGTCATGACGTTCATCGCGAGGATCGTAGCGCTGCAATTCGACCAACGGGCCCGTTCGCAAGCCATATTTCTTCGCTGTTTCCGGAATAAATTGCCACATGCCCTTGGCATAACCGTGATTCGTCATCGGGCCACATTTGGTGGCATCGAAATTACTTTCTTGCAATGCGAGATAAAGAAAACGCGGCGGCATGTGGTGTGCAAGCATGGCCTCGGCAATCTTGGGAACGTAGCCACGTTCATACGCTCGCTTTATGGCATTCTCCAGGCGTCCAGTGGATTTCCACATGCTGATGAATCGTCGCACCTCAGTGACAAAATCTTTTGGCAAATCCACCTCACATTCGCCCCATAAGCGCGCCATTCGCAAAATCATCCGCTCGTCTTCCGGCATACGCTTGCTATAAATTCCCAACTCGTCGACAAAGTGATCATAGTTTTTTTCAAGCTCGTCACGCTTGGCGCGGTATTTTGAAACCTCGGACAGCATTTGCGTATTGCCGGACTGCATTACGGCTTTTTCGAGTTGTGCCAGCAGCAGTTCAAGCGATTTCATTTCATAGAATATGTCGCGCGCCAGCGTCTGTTGCTTGCGTATTTGGCGCTCTTGATACACCGCATAAACGCCGACGCCCAGCAAGAGCACACTAATCAGACCCAGGGCGATGCCATAAACACGCGTTTGCTTCTTTCTTACCTGCCTAAACGCCTGCCGCATCATCAGCGTGTGTTCGCTCACACCTTCCGTGATCTTGTCGTCGAAATAGCGTTGGATGTAACGCGTCATGGAAGGTTCACTTACACGAGTTACCGCGGCGGCATGTTTCGGCTCGGGCGTCAATACAAGCGCCGGCCCTTCTTGACCGAGCATCAGCCTGGTTTCATCCAACAACGGCGCGCGCTCCACCTTCTCACCATCATCGCGATAAACCCCGTTACTGCTCTGCAAATCACTTACCCACCATTGGCCTTGCTCGAACGTAACCTCCGCATGCACCCGGCTGACAATATAATCCTTGAATTGTACTTGACACGTTTCATCGCGCCCAATGCGAAAAGATTGCCGGAAAACAAACTCCGTGGCGTTGGACTCGCCTCGCTCGATTCTGACGGCAATGGTCGGCGCGTTAAATGGGGTTGCAGTCTTGTGTTTGATTTTCTCAGTCATAGCGTGAGTCATGAAAACCTACTCCGACTGGCCTTTGGTACGAACTGCTCTGACATATCCAGCGCGATCACTTTTGACCGGCCCGCAATAGCCCAGACTGAAATCAACACCCCATACCATTTCGTTACTTTGAGCGTCGGTTGTCCACAGCCAGGACTGCTTGGCATTGAACCGCGAGGATATGTGCAGATCCTTATATGCGGCCTTGGGTTCCATCAAGGACATGCCCTCTTCCAGGGTCGGTAGTCGCCAATCGTTGAATCCGGCAAAACGCTGTGCTTTTAAGTTTTGCACATAGTGTACGGCTTCGGTTAGAATCATCTTTTCCATCGAGCCTCCGCTTTGCCACATTAGCCCCGTGGCATGGTCGACGATCACACCATCACCCCCAACACGCTCAGATTCGTAATCATGGGCAATGCCGCTGCTGTTGCGATTCACGTTGGCGTCAAAAAAACTTTGCCGTTTCAGCATCTCCCGCACCTGCGCTTCCGTCAAAATGGCGGCTTTGCTACGCAACTGCTGCACAGGTTTCCGCGTTGCTTTTGTAATTGGCGCCCAATTAGTGGTTGACGTATCCGGCGGTGCAGAAGGAATGGATGTGGACTCAGGCAGCTTTCTTAATGCAAAAAACTTCTGGGGATTCGATCCTGGTTGTACCTGCAATCGTTTTTCCAATGTCTCATAGCCATCGCGTGACGCCTGCAAATCATGCTGCCCTGCGCCTAATTCCAAATTGTGTAATTGCTGTGGGGCAACAACCCGGCCATTAATCATGACTACTGCGTCGGGCGGCGACATTTTAATCGATACTCTTGCCGATGCTTGCAGCGCAACAAAAATAGGCAACAGACGGGATTCCGTAACAACGAGCATCGTATCGAGGGTCAAAAAATCCTGCTTATGAAAACGTAGCGCATGCGTCCCGGCAAAGACTGAAAAATCATTGATCGGAGTAGTTCCAATGGAATCACCATTGAGGAATACCATTACGTTTTCGGGTATTGTAGATATGAATAGTTTTGCTTGCACTGAGGAAGATGATTGCCGTGCGCTGATGATCCAATACATAGCCGCTATCAGTAGCACCGAGACTACGGCTACTGCCAGACCTGTGATTCTTTTCCGCCTCACAGGAGCCGACTCTATCAGCAGTTGTGTTTCATCTGAAACAAGCTTGTTCTCAAAAGCGATAATGGCGGCCAGCATCGCCTCCGCGCTTTGGAAGCGTTTCGTCCGTTCCTTCTCAATGGCCTTCATGGTAATGCGGGCCAACTCGGCAGGCACTTCGGTGTTTAATTGATTTGGCGGGGAAAATTTTTCGCTCACGATGGCGTTGGCCGTGGCAAGATCGGACTGGCCTTTCTGAAACGGCGTTCTGCCCGCCAGCATTTCATAGAATGTCATGCCCAACGAGTAAATGTCGCTGCGATGATCGACGTCCGGCAGTTCCTGCACTTGCTCGGGCGACATATAAAACAGCGTGCCGCCGGTGGACATCGTGCGCGTTGTTGAACCCGGGCGTTGAATTCTGGCCAGGCCGAAGTCCGTGACCTTCACCTCTTGCTCGGGCGTAATCATCGCGTTGCTGGGTTTGAGATCGCGATGAATAACGCCCACGCGGTGCGCATGCGCAATAGCGGCGAGAAGCTGCTTGAACAATGGCAAAGCTTCCTGATAAGGAAGCGCGCCGTTTTGCGCAAGCCTTTGTTCCAAATTCGCACCGTTAACAAATTCCATCACCAACACCAAACCATGCTCAGTCTCGCGCAAAGCATAGACGTTGACAATGTGCCGGTTTTCCGATTTGGCCAACGCTCTGGCCTCCTCGCGAAAACGCTTGAGAAACACTTCGTCATGCGCCAGCATGGGATTCATCATCTTCAAAGCCACGATTTTTTCCATATTGATATCTATGGCTTTGTAAACGATGCCCATCCCACCCTTGCCCAGCATTTCCAGAATGCGGTAATTGTCGATGACTTTGCCGATCATGGGGGAGTCCATAA
>QEVD01000734.1 GCA_003576975.1 Candidatus Zhuqueibacterota bacterium | reverse complement strand
ATAGGTCGGCTGAACCCCATAGGTATTGAAGAAGCCATTGCCGACCATTGCGATGGTTTGATGTTCACCGGGAGCGATCGTCGCGCCCTCTGGAAAGCGAGCATTGAAATCGCCGAAGGTGCCGCCGCCCGCATTGGCGCCGGTCACGATGTTGTAATAGTAGGTGCCGCCGCCGGCAAACGTGGCGTCGGTGAGATAGTAGTTCGATAGATTTATGGTTTCTGAAGTGGGATTGTAAATCTCCACAAACTCTCCGGCTGTCGGGCTGATCACAAATTCGGTGATGATCAAATGTGAGGGTGCCTGGCCGAATGCCGAAAACGCCGCCAAGAATATCAGAAAAACAGCAAAGCCAAACGATAACGCTTTTCTCATGAGTCTCTCCTTCGAGTGTGAGGTTAACGAAAATTGCGCAACATGTTGTGAAAAATGGCTTGATTTTCTAAAGATGTTTGTTTATATAGCTCTTGGAATTGACCGAAATCCGAACTGTACCTTCATGGTGTGCGTGTCCTGAGTACTCAGGACTAGGGTTTCGGTTTCTTTTTTGTGTCTGATCCTCTGCGCAAATTTTTATTCACTTTCATTGTTCTTATACTGTTCTCTCTTTTCCACATTCATCCTCTGCGGCCACACTCTCGCCGAAAGCTCCCGGTGTCCAATCAAACGGCGATATTCCCAACTCTCATCTTCCGCAGATTTCAACGAAAGATTGACGGCCCCGCAAACCATATCAGCAAGCTGGATGAGATTATTATTTTTTGAATCCTGCATTTTGACCTTGCGAACTCGCAGCGTGGCGTCGTCATTCATCCGCTTCCGCAAATAAGTTGCCAGTTCTTGTTTGAATTGTCGCGACCCGCTGCCATCAAATACAACGATGGCATGCTCCAAATACTGTTTAACGTTGTCAAACACTAAACGGCACACATATTTGTAAAAAGAGTTTTTGAATTTGAATCCCTCGCCATAGAGATTCTTTTTGTTGATAATCGTACTGACGTAGAAGAAATTATAGGGCACGATTGCTTTGAAGAAATGATCTTTAATACGATGCGGCGTTTCATTAAAATGAAACTCGAACTCTTGTCCCACCCCCAGCTCACGACGCAGCAGAGCGATACGTTGGTCACAAGCAAGCGCCTCGTCGTCCTCATCAAAGATGACCAGGGTGATGATGAAGAACTGGCTGGAACCTTGTTTCAACTTCAGCCCGGTGTCTCCAGCCTCATCAACAAAAACGATCATCGCCTGCATCCCCACTATTGAAAACAATTAGAACTGTCTCACCATGGAAGAACTCTTTTCTGGCACACGCGATGTGCGCCGCTTCGTCTACCGATTCACTTAATCACCAAAAACTTCCCCCGCTGCACATTTCCGTTCGCCAGGTCCTTGACGACATAATAATACAAACCCGAAGCCAAAGCTTGATCATCCCGCGTGACCAAATCCCAGGCATGCTCGCCGCCCGCGAAAATGCGGTCACCGCGGGAAAACTTTTCGAACCACTGTAAATCATCGCCGGTATAATTCGTGGCTTGATGCTCGAATGAATCCACCAGATCGCCGGCGAGCGTGTAAATGCTGACTTGCGAACGCGCCGGCAAATTGTAGAAATAGATTTTGCGATCGCGCTCGAGATTGCCA
>QEVD01000115.1 GCA_003576975.1 Candidatus Zhuqueibacterota bacterium | reverse complement strand
ATTCTGCCGAAAAATTATTCTGCCAAGAGCTTTCATGATTTTTTTCTGAGTTTGAAAAGCTGCTCGATTAATAGTTTTGCCCTAAAATGGTTTTGCCTTACGCTTTACGCCTTACGTTTTACCCCACATGCCAACAGTCATCAAAGTCGAAAACCTCTCCAAATACTACCGCCTCGGTTTGATCGGCGGCAAGACCCTGCACGATGACCTCAACCGCTGGTGGGCGCGGGTGCGGAAACAGCCGGACCCGCTGCTCAAGATCGGCCAGGAAGACCGCCGGAACGGGAACGACGAATCTATCTGGGCGCTGCGGGACGTGAGTTTTGAAGTGCAGCAAGGCGAGATTGTCGGCATTATTGGCCGCAACGGCGCCGGCAAGAGCACCCTGCTCAAGATTCTCTCGCGCATTACCGCACCCACCTCGGGACAGGTGAAGGTGAAGGGGCGGATTGCCAGTTTGCTCGAAGTGGGCACCGGCTTTCACCCCGAGCTGACCGGACGCGAGAATATCTACTTGAACGGCGCGATCTTGGGGATGAAGAAGGCCGAGATCGACCGCAAGTTTGACGAGATTGTGGCGTTCGCGGAAGTGGAAAAGTTCATTGACACGCCGGTGAAGCGCTACTCCAGCGGCATGTACGTGCGCCTGGCCTTTGCAGTGGCCGCGCACTTGGAGCCGGAGATTTTGGTGGTGGACGAGGTGCTGGCGGTGGGAGATGCGGCGTTTCAGAAGAAGTGTTTGGGGAAAATGGGGGAGGTGGCGAAGCAAGGACGGACAGTGTTGTTTGTGTCACATAGTATGCCCTCCATAATTCGGTTGTGTTACCAAGCAATATGGGTTGATGCAGGACATATTAAATTTGAGGGGCCTACAAACGGAGTTGTTGCTGCCTATCTATCAGATGGAACGAGCGCAACGGGTGAACGCACGTGGAGTGATATTGCAAAGTCACCTGGAGACAATAGAATTCGGCTTCTAGCTGTTCGAGTGAATGATGATGAGGGAAATACAAAATCAACGCTAGACAATCAACATCCATTCTATATTGAAATCGAGTATCAGATACTAAAGAGATTACCGCCCATGCGTATCGTTTTCACGCTAAGCACGAACGATGGTTTAGATATATTTACATCAACCGATATGGCAGATCCAGCTTGGGCAGAGCGGTTTCGCCTACCAGGAAGATACGTAAGCAGATGCAGAATTCCTGACAATTTTCTAATAGCGGGAAACTATATCTTGCGGGTTGGTGCCGACATACCATTTATTGAAATTCTTTTCACCTGTAATAACGCTCTATCATTTGAATTAATGAAGACAGGTGGAATTAGTGGCCGCTTCCCGGAGAAGTGGGCTGGTATAATATGCCCCAGGTTATCGTGGTCTGTGTTTGAATTGGATAGTCCTGATGTCAAAAATGGTTAATAGAGATCAGAGAATGACGGTGGGACAAGTAGTTGAGTGTTTCAGGCAGATGCCTGAAAAGCGTCAACTCATCGAGCACTGTTACTTAGATGAAAACCTTTTACTAGCCGCTAGGAGGTTTTATGGAAGTGAAGAATTTCTATCGATCATGGAACATGTCGTGCGCCGTGGGCTCCACGCATCGGGCCTAGTTCTTGATCTAGGGGGAGGTAATGGCGTTGCCTCCCTTGCCTGGAATTGGGCGGGACACCATGTAGTTCTAATGGAGCCAGACAAAAGTGATGTAGTTGGGTTAGGTGCTATAACACCTCTTCTTAAACAGGGCGAATACAATATTAAAGCTTGTGCAGCCATTGGCGAAAGTTTGCCTTTTTCCGACAATACGTTTGATATTGTATACGCGCGGCAGATTTTGCATCACGTATCGAATCTTGATGCTGTATGTGCGGAAGCATATCGTGTTTTGAAGTCTAAGAGGCTGTTTATTGCTACGCGCGAACATGTCATCAGTAAACCAGGTGATTTGAGCGCATTCCTTGGAAATCATCCTGTTCATCAATATACGGGAGGAGAAAATGCGTATTTGTTGACAGAGTATTACAATGCTTTGAAAAGAGCAGGTTTTAAAAAAATAGAGATTTTAGGGCCTTGGGAAAGTGTAATCAATTACTATCCGATGTCAAAATCAGAATTTGTTGATCGATGCTTCAAAAGTCTTCGCAAGCACATAGGAGTGAGGCTCGGGCAATATTTAGCAGCAAAAAGAAGCATTCAAAGGTTCTATGGGCGGTATCGGACGGTGCGAAATCAGACGCCAGGACGATTATATTCCTTCCTAGCAATGCGTTCATAGAATAGCTGATAATGAGAGAGCATCTTACAGCAACGATCCGACAGGTTCAAAGTACGGATTATGAAAGTCTCGCGCGATTTTTTGAGGAAAATAACAAATCAGAAATCAAAAGGCATTTTCATCCCTTTCCACTGACTTCTGAAACAGCTTATCAAATTGCATGTACCAGCCACTCGGACCGTTACTACATTGCAATTAGGAATGGCGGCATAGTAGGACTCTGCATGCTACGAGGCAGGGACGAAGGCTTTGAGATACCGAGCTTTGGAATTTTTGTGGACCATCGCTATCATGGATTTGGCTTAGGGGGGCAAATGACGGAATTTGCTTTAGATGAAGCTAGGAAATTGGATTGCTCTACCATTAGGCTATCAGTCTATGAGAGTAACACTAATGCACTAAATCTCTACCGAACGTTAGGCTTTAGAGAGATTAGCCGTGAACATTTAATTGTATCAGGCCAAGCAGATATAAAGATTATTATGATTAAAGACTTGTGCTGATGCGCTCCTCGGCGGGAAATCAAGCATTACGGATAGCGATCAACGCCCAATTGCTTCCCAATACTGGCGGTGGTATTGAAAGCGTTCTAATTGGATTAATTCATGCCCTTGGGCAACTCGTAGACGGAATAGAAGAATACATCATTATTGCGCACGGAGATAATCCAAATTGGCTGACTCAATATTTAGGACCCAACCAGCGCATCGCCGCTCGTCCTCCGAAGCCTACCCAGAAACCTTCGCGGCTACAATCCATCAAGCGCTTGCTGGGGCCATTAAGAGTTCCAGTTGGAGGGGTACGGCGAGTTCTATTTCCGGGTTTTCAACTACCACACCGTTCTTGGCCGGATGTTCCAATTTCCGACGGGTTTTATGAATCTTTAGGGTGTGATGTTATTCATTTTCCTTGGCAAGAATTTGTTTTATGCGCTTTGCCAAGCATTTACAATCCCCATGATTTACAGCATTTACATTACCCACAGTTTTTTAAGCCCACTGCAATTGCTTGGCGTGAGACCATTTATCCTGCAGGCTGTCATTTTGCACACACCGTTGTCGTGGGTTCGCAATGGATAAAAAATGACATTGAGCAACGCTATCGGATATACCCCGATAAAGTGCAGGTCATCCCTTGGGCACCACCCACGCAAGCTCAGTCTCTCCCCTCACCAGGGCAATTACAGATCGTAAAAACTCGGTATGGATTAGAGACACCATTTGTTTATTATCCTGCCGTGACTTGGGAACACAAGAACCATTTGCGATTGCTGGAGGCGTTGGCACATTTACGCGATCAGGAAGGTATGCGTGTGCGTTTAGTGTGTACTGGCAAGCGCTATCCAAAACATTGGCCTCGCATAGAAGAAAAACTGCAGTTTTTAAATATCAGCGAGCAGGTTCAGTTTTTAGACATGGTGCCTCATGAAGATTTGCGCGCTATCTACCGCCTGGCTCAGTTTGTAGTCGTCCCTACGTTATTTGAAGCGGCAAGTGCACCGGTGTTCGAGGCTTGGCAAGAGAGTGTCCCGGTTGCCTGCTCAACGGTGACTTCACTTCCAGAACAGGCAGCCGACGCGGCATTGCTTTTTGATCCATTCTCTATAAAAGCCATTGCGGATGCTATACGGTGCATGGTAACCGATAGCCATCTGAGAACTGCTTTAGTACGCAAAGGCCTACGACGTCTACAGGATTTCAATTGGGAACGCACAGCGAAAGCCTACCGCGCTGTCTATCGAAAGGCTGCGAATTTTCCTTTAACAGACGAGGACCGTTACTTGTTAAACTGGGACTGGATGCGTGGTTCAAAACCTCCTAAGAAAGAAACTGTATGAGACAATTTATACCTGTTGCAACACCAGCATTGCTCGGCAATGAAAAAGCTTATGTAATGGATTGTCTGGCTTCAACTTGGATCTCTTCACATGGAAAATATATCGAACGATTCGAGTCAGCTTTTGCTGAATTCTGTGGCGTTAAGCATGCTCTCTCTTGCTGTAATGGCACAGTGGCTTTACATCTGGCTCTGCTTGCGCTCGACGTTGGTCCTGGTGACGAGGTCATTGTACCTACGCTGACATACGTGGCTACGGCTAATGCAGTGACTTATTGTGGTGCCCGGCCCGTGTTTGTAGATTCGGAGCCCGAGACGTGGAACATGAATCCAGCTTTGATTGAGGAGAAAATTACACCTCGTACCAAAGGTATTATTGCCGTCCATCTTTATGGTCACCCTGTAGACATGGACCCCATC
Organism: Candidatus Zhuqueibacterota bacterium; assembly: GCA_003576975.1. Classification (GTDB taxonomy): domain Bacteria; phylum Zhuqueibacterota; class Zhuqueibacteria; order Zhuqueibacterales; family Zhuqueibacteraceae; genus Coneutiohabitans. The sequence continues at coordinate 7,721 of QEVD01000115.1, read as the reverse complement.
CTACACTTTGCACATAAGCATAGGCTATTTGTGATTGAAGACGCTGCCGAGGCACACGGCGCAGGGTATAAAGGCCGACGGATTGGATCAATTGGGGATATAAATATTTTTAGTTTCTTTGGTAACAAAATAATTACGACTGGTGAGGGTGGAATGGTAGTTACGAATGATGAGGGATTAGCTAACAGAGTCCGCCAACTCAAGGGACAGGGCATGGACCCCAACCGTCGTTATTGGTTCCCAATAGTGGGTTATAACTATCGCATGACCAATGTGGCCGCAGCTATCGGAGTAGCCCAATTAGAAAAAGCAGACTGGCATATAGCCCGGCGACGCGAGATCGCTGCCGAATATCATGAACGTTTAAAAGATTTACCCGGCATCACGTTTCAACCTGAGAAGTCGTGGGCGCATAGCGTGCACTGGATGACTAGTGCAGTATTAAATGAACAGTGCCGCTATTCTAGTACCAGTGTGATGCGAAGTTTGGCAGAAGCCAATATTGAAACGCGACCGTTTTTTTGTCCCATGCATAAGCTTCCCATGTATAGTGATTTTGCACATGGGCAAAGATTTCCTGTGGCTGATTATCTGGCAGACAGAGGATTCAACTTACCTTCATCAGCTACGCTTGGCGACGATGATATATCCTATATTTGTAGCCAAATGACTCAAATTCTCTCTCAGTAAAATAATTAACTAAACTCAAAATAGTTTTGGAGATGGTTTGTATGGTTGTCGTGCGACTTCAGGGAGGTTTAGGCAATCAGTTGTTTCAATATGCGCTTGGGCGGCGGATTGCTCTAACCAATGAAATGCCACTCAAGTTGGACTTATCGAAATTGACCAGAAATCGTCTTCGCACCTACAAATTATCGCACTTCAAGATTGAGGCCGAAATCGCCACTCCCGATGATATAATGAAGGCCAAAGGCGGAGCGGGAATAACTGGGTATTTCATTCGCCGCCTTGATCGATTTAAGCCACATTATCGACGCTTCTGGGTGAAAGAAAATTATTTCCATTTCGACCCCAATATTTTGACCATATCCGGCACCGTTTTCTTGGAAGGGTATTGGCAAAGTGAGCCATATTTTAAGAGTATCGAAAAAAAACTTCGCGAAGAGTTGGCGCTTCGGTCCAAACCATCAGCACTCAGCGAACAAATTGCTCAGACTATGCAAAATACCACTTCGGTGAGTCTCCACGTCCGTCGAGGGGATTATGCCGCCAATCCGACCACATATTACTTGTGCCCTTTGAAGTATTACCTCGCCGCTATTGCGAAAATCAAGCGCTGCGTTGAAGATCCACATTTTTTTGTCTTTTCAGATGATCCGGTATGGACACGGGAAAATTTAACGATTGATGCACCCGCAACCTTTGTGACACATAATAGAGCCGATAGAGACTACGAGGATCTGTGGCTGATAAGCCAGTGCCAACATCACATCATCGCCAACAGCACATTTAGTTGGTGGGGCGCGTGGCTTTGCTCACGTCCTGAAAAAAAAGTCATTTCGCCCAAGCAGTGGTCGTGGCAGCCCAAGTACAATAATAAAGAACGCATCCCCGAAGGTTGGGAAACGCTGTGAAGAAAATGCATATTTGCCTAGCCACGCGAGAATTTCCACCAACAACCAATGGTGGCATTGCGACATATTACACTAATTTAGCACAATTATTTGCCAATCACGGCCATACGGTGACAGTCTTAACCGTCGGCAATAATACCACAAAGTCACAATGGTCCTATCCCGGCGTCACCGTCATTAGATTAGATCAAGCACCAGAGGTTCTCTTCAATCAACTTAAACGAAAATTTGAGCAACAACTCCACTACGTGGCAAGAGCCATTGCAGATGGACTCGCTATGCGTGACTGGTTACGGGATAACGCCACAAAGCAGGGGATTGATATCGTTGAGACGCCAGAATATGGCGGTGCTGCTTCGTTTTTGATTGAAAACGACATGCCGCCAACACTCGTCGTATGCCACGGTTCTTATGGCCAAATTAAGCATCATATCAGAAAAGGCGAAACATCCGTACAAAAATTTATCAGTTCGTTGGAAGTGATGAGTATTGGATTGGCTGACGAAGTTGGCTGTTACAGTCCAATGAACGCTGGTGAATGGGAATGCTTCATTGGCCGCAAGCCGCGCTTCATCGTCGCACCTCATATACTGACGACAAGTGTTTCTCCCAAAAATAGTTATCGTACATCTAATTATACCGGCATTGTCGTGGGCAGGCTGGGCAATTTGAAAGGCGCTCTCGAGGTTATCGAGGCGCTCGACATTTGTGTGAAAAAAGGGATAGACGTTAAGATTCGCTGGATCGGCGGTGACCAAGCCTCGCCGTTGGAATCGATCAAATCCACCAAAGCACATCTGCAACAACATTATCCGCATCTATGGGACCAGCATTTTCTCTGGGAGGAATTTTTGCCGCCGGAAGAAACCCGGCGCGCCCAGCTCGATGCCGACTTTGCCATGGTGCCCTCGCGCTGGGATAGCTTCAATTTTACCGCCGTTGAAGCCATGTCAGCCGGCACGCCGGTAGTCATCTCAACCGGCGCCGGCGCCAGCTATCTTTGCAAAAATATGGAAAATGGCATCGTTGTCCCCCCAAAAAATGCCGATGCTTTGGTAGACGCCATTGTCACGCTTCAAGATGCTAATCTGCGCGAGCGGCTTGGCAAACAAGGGCGCGCGACGGTCGAAAGAGAATTTGCAGCAGATAAAATAGTAACTGAACATATAGGGGCGTATAAAGCGGCAATTGCACGGCACGCCTATCGCCAGGAACATCCCTATAATTGCTCAGTCATGGCTCCGTTTGTGTCGCAGTGGCAACGCTCCTTTAAATTATCGGGAATCATTAAACAGGCAGCACGCTTGCTAAAAAATACGGTGGTTAATGGGAATATGACATTACTCAAGAGTAAGCAGGAAAGTTGTCAATCTTGATCTCAGTTGTCGTTTGCACGCATAATCGGGCTGATTTGTTGCCTTATGCCCTGCAAACTCTTGGTGAGCAGTCGCTTGCTTCGAATGAATACGAAGTCATCGTTGTCGATAATAATTCAACTGATGACACCCGCGAGGTTGTGGAAAAATTCGCCCATAACGTCCCGAATTTGCGTTATTGCCTCGAAACCAAGACCGGACTTTCTCATGCCCGCAATCGTGGTTGGAACGAGGCGCGAGGTGAATACGTCGCCTATACTGACGATGATTGCAAATTGCCCCGCCCGTGGTTGTCAGTGGCAAAGGAAATCATCGAGCAGAAAGCACCGGCGGTATTGGGCGGACCTTATTTTGCTTTTTATGATTCACCCAAACCGCATTGGTTCAAGGACTCCTATCGTTCACGCGGATTTGGTGACGAAGCGCGGTTTTTGAAACAGAATGAAGGCCTGGCAGGAAACAATATTTTCTTCCGCCGTGCTCTGCTCGAAAAATTTGGCGGATTTGCAGCGGATTTAGGGATGAACGGAAAGCAAATTGCATACGGAGAAGAGACCGAGCTGCAAACGCGTATGCTGAATGCGATGCCGGAGTTGGTCATTTTCTATGACCCCAGATTGTACGTTTATCACTTGGTTCGCGCCGAAAGAATGAAAACCGGCTGGCTCGTCCGCGAATTTTTTGCCAAAGGCCGTTATGTTTATTTGACCGCTCATGGTAATGATAGTCCGGCTTGGGGCCGAATACAGTTATTTCTACGTGGCATAAAAGTGTTGATGGAGTTCAGCATCGATGTTTCCCTTGGAGTTCTAAAACGCAACCGCAGGCAGTATCGTTATTTTCAAAATTACTATTACGAATACACCTCAAAATTTGTGAGAGGTTTTGGCCGGCTCTATGCTCAATATGAGTGCCTCAATCGACAGCAAAATTCATAACCGCGATTTGACAGCGCTGAAGATGATTCCTGATCATCGAAACGAAACGAACCCGATGGCTTCCGTTATCGTGATCACCAGAAACCGCTCTACTTCATTGGCTCGCACGCTGGAAGCATTGACGCACTTGGATTATCCTGCTTATGAAGTGATTGTGGCCGACAACGCTTCCACGGATGATACCGCTAAAGTTGCTGCCGAATTCTCTGCTCGATATCTATTTTGCCCATTGAGCTATGGAATCAGTCGATGTCGCAAGGAGGGGGTTGAGGCCGCACGAGGAGAAATTATCGCCTTTTGCGACGATGATTGCGTCCCTGTCCAGGATTGGTTGCAACACATCGTACGGCGTCTGCAGAATGAGCAGGACCTTGGTCTCCTCGGCGGCCAGGTTATCAATATTGGTTTTGAGGCGGCGCATCAATATAAGGGCAGACAGAAATGGACGAATAGAAACGGCAAATTGGCCTTTGCGGCTGATCCCAGAGAAGCCGAATTTTTTGGCAATGCCAATCTTGCCTTCAGAAAAGCAGTCTATCAGATGGTTGGTGGTTATGATCCTTTCTTTATAGCTTGCATGGCAGAGCTTGACCTGACGATGAAGGTCCGCCGGCATGGTTTTCGGATCGATTACGAGCCGGCTGCAGTTGTGAGGCATCATCATACCGGCGTCAATTACAAACGGGGACGTTTTTTTTACGACAATCAACTCATGCGGCTTTATTTTTACTTGAAACATTGTCGACCAAAGTGTTTTTCAGAGTGGTTAGGTTTTTCATATCGAGAAATGCAGTTGGTAGGCGACGATATCTATAAATGGTCGCGCTCTTTTGCCGCAGCTATACTGAAAGTTAGACTCCAGCGTCTTCCCAGCGTAGCAACAGATTTTTTTAATATTATAAGCGCGCGCCTAGCTATCCCCTGGTTGCTTTGGCGAATACGCAAACAAGACCTGGTCGCAAAGGATACCATCGATAATAGGCTTCCCCCACGCGGAATTTTATGAATATCTGTTATATCGCACAAACTGCGGTACCTGGAAAGACTGCTGAGAGTATTTACGTGATGCAAATGTGCCAAGCTTATTCGAGCCTGGGACATCACGTTACTTTGATGGTGCCAAAGCAGCCCGAAACCATTGACTTGCAAGATGAGGACATCTTTGCGTTCTATGGATTGCGTCATCGCTTCACCATCCGTAAAATAAGGTTACCTCATTGGTGCCCTGATATTTTCAGTTATGGTATGTGGATGCCGCTGACCATCTTACCCAATCGTCCAGATTTGGTGCATTCGCGTTGCTTGGCCCCAGCCTGGGGAGTTGCCAATTTGTTTCGATTACCGACCATCCTTGAAATTCATAATGCTCCCTCTTCAAATGCATGGCCTCAAAAGTTATTTGCTCGGTTGATGGCGAGCCAAAATCTGAGAGCGCTCGTCGTCATAACTCAGGCTTTGGCCAATCACGTAAAACCCATATTGCCCCCTCACACACGATTGTTGGTTGCTCCGGACGGTATCGATGCCGAACAACTGTGTCGGCCCGATTCACTTGCCGCCGCACGCGCCGAGCTTGGCCTATCTCATGAGAAGCGCCGAATTGTTGTCTATACCGGACATTTATATCGCGGTCGGGGAATTGAGTTGATTATTGAACTGGCCCAATATATGTCGGATCATTTGTTTTTAATTGTAGGAGGGCGTGAATCTGATATTGAGTATTATCGTCAGCAGACTGGTCAATTGGATAACCTTCTTTTAGTCGGTTTTAAGCCACCATCTCAGGTCTTTACATATCTTCAGGCAGCCGACGCGCTGCTCATGCCCCATGGTCATCGAGTCGAAAATTCCGGAGGACGAGATATGGCGGCTTTTACTTCGCCAATGAAAATGTTTGAGTATATGGCTGCTGGTCGTCCGATACTGGCCTCAACTCTGCCAGTGCTACAAGAAGTGCTACATGATGGCGTTAATGCGTTGCTCCAACCTTATGACGAGCCATCCCAATGGACGGCGGCGTTACGGCGTTTGCAGCAAGATAACAAACTTGCAAAGGCTTTGGGTAACCAAGCGCGACTTGATGTACAACAATACACTTGGGACAAGCGCGTGGAGAGAATTCTGGAACAGAGTGGTTTCTAAGTATTGGTTCAGTGTTAAAAAAAGATTGCGTGGCAATTGTTATTTACAGAGGCCCGTTTCAGGGCCGGAGATTGGGTTTCCTCCTCGAGGCGATTGGTCAAGCGCACGATGAGGCAGAATTCATTTGGTTGTACCCGAAGTTCGATCCCAACACGCCGTTGCCATGGTTTGACCGCTTTATGGAGGAACGGCCGTTCATTCGCCATCATGCTATCCTTGACGGCGCGAGAAGCGCTTTGGTTCCGACCATTCGTTATCTGCGACGACGCTATACGCAACAATCGCGGCCAATTTATGCCATCGGGTTTACCAGCTTGTGGTACGCTCGCGCGTTGTGGCCCAAACCGATTGTCTGGTGCATCCAGGGTATTCCGGAAGAAAGATTGATGCACCGAAATAAACTCATCGACCGCCTGTCGGTAGCTGCGACTTGGCGGACCGCCCAATCAGGCCCCAGTCCCGAAATAATTGTCACCGTTTCGGAACGCATGGTCCAGTTCGTCAAACGATACTTTCCTCGTGTGGCTTGTGTTGCGGCGCCGACTTGTGCGGATCTTAAAACCTTTCGCCCCCCAGCCATGCCGGAGCGTAAGTATCTGACCTACTTGGGCAGCGGCGCACCCTGGCAGAATCTCGGCCAACTCAGCCAGATTTGGTCGGCGCTTTATCGTGCTGACAAAAGCCTCCGTTTCAAGGTAGTTTCAAAAGATAAAAGAGCAGAGATTTTGAAGTCCGATATTCCGGAGGAGGCTATCAAGATCACTGCGGCAGAGGGACCGAGCGAAGTTGCCCAACATCTCTGGGAAGCCGAACTGGGGTTTCTCATTCGAACCCCGGATATTGTCAACGAAGTGTCATTTCCCACGAAGTTTGGAGAATACGTCGCAGCCGGTGTCCCGATAGTTGGGACGGATGTCGGCTGGGATTTTACGCAGATCATCAAACAAACTCGATGCGGCCTGCTGGTGGATTGGAAAAGTGAACCCCAAACGATTGCCCAGGAAATTCTGGCATATCGACGCAAAATTGGAACGAATGGTGAAATTGCAGGCGCATGTGAACAGGCGGCAAATTTAATGAACAAAGATTTATGGGTGACTCGTCTCAGTGACACTTTGCGGACAATAGCTTAATGCAAAAATTGTGAAATACTCAAACATTCAGCAACAAAATGATAATCTTAAAAATCACCAGATGGATTTTTGCTATACTCAAAGTGATTGAGCGAGCAAATATACCTTTGTTTCAGTTGATTCCAGCAAAAACTAAAAAAAAACTTATTCGAAAAATTTATAAGCCTTTGACCTCTACTCTCCCCAAAGCGGTTGAACTCAATGGATTATCATTCCAGATTCCGCGTGAACTTGATTATAGCTATGTTTTGCACGAGCATGAACCTCAAACGCAACAACTCCTACGCCGCCATATTCGGCAAGATATGATCGTCGTTGATATTGGCGCGAATATTGGATACCTGACACTGCTCATGGCCCAACTTGTCGGTCCGAAAGGCAAAGTTTATGCTGTGGAACCAGGGCCGGATAATCTCAAGTTTTTATATAACAATGTTCGTATCCCCTCGGTGAACCCATCTATCATTTTTCGATTCGAATTCGTACCGTAGGCTGAATCGAAAAGGAGAAGAGATGGAACCACGATACCGTGAACAC
>QEVD01000733.1 GCA_003576975.1 Candidatus Zhuqueibacterota bacterium | reverse complement strand
CAACGCGCTTAAACAGCAAGACTGCCCGGTGCAGATGGTGGTTTATCCGCGCACGCCGCACGGCCCGCAAGAGCCGAAGTTCATTCTCGACATCGGCAACCGCCTGCTCGATTGGTTCGAGCAGCATATTCGCCGGAAAAACGGCGGGCAGAAGACTTCATGAGTTGCTCGAGGTGACAAAAATCGAGGATAGAAGACTGAAGATGGAAAGCGTCAGATTTTCCACGTTCCAAGCTTCTATCCTCGAATCTCAATCATCGATTCTCAACTCTGTTCCTTCAGCGGTCTTCCGGCATTTTGCAACACGCATCAAGCTCGGCATAAGCCGTTGAATCACGCTTGACATTGTTGGCATCATACCCCGCCATGGCGATGGCATTTTCCAATGCCGCCAAATCAGCTTCCATCGCATCATAACTCACCGACGCGATTTTTGCATCCAAATCAACTTTTGCTGATTTTACTCCTTCCAATTCTTTTAATGCGCTTTCGATATTGGCCTGACAACTGCCGCATTGCACTGTTGGCACGTTGATTTTGGCCTCCGAGGTGCGCACCGGCTCTGCATTGCCGGCGGCCTGGCTTTGTTCAGATTCGCTGCAAGCCGTGAGTGCAAAACCAAGTGCGAGCGCGAGGAAAAGGCGTTTTACCATGACAGACTCCTTTTGGTATTGAATCAAAAGTGGTTGATTGAAAACTCTTATACGCAAAGCGGTGACCGATAGTCAAAGTTTCTGGTTGCGCAAGCGCAGCGCGTTCACGATTACCGAAACCGAGCTGAAGCTCATCGCCGCGCCGGCAATGATGGGGCTGAGCAACAATCCAAAGAACGGATAGAGCACGCCTGCGGCAATCGGAATGCCGAGGGAATTGTAGACAAATGCGAAGAAGAGATTTTGGCGGATGTTGCGCATCATCGCGCGGCTGAGATGTACAGCGCTGGCGAGGCCGCGCAGATCGCCTTTGACCAGCGTGATGCCCGCGCTTTCCATTGCCACATCCGTGCCCGTGCCCATCGCGATGCCGACATGCGCCGCGGCCAATGCCGGCGCGTCATTGATGCCGTCGCCTGCCATCGCCACAATGCGGCCCTGCTGCCGCAGTTGCTGAACGCGCTCGTGTTTGTGCTGTGGCTCCACGCCCGCATCTACTTCATCGATGCCGAGATTCTTCGCCACGGCCTCTGCTGTGCGTTGATTATCGCCGGTGAGCATGATGATTTTCAAGCCGAGCCGGTGCAATTCTGCAATGGCCTCGGGCGTTGAAGCTTTGATCGGATCGGCAATTGCGAGCAAGCCCGCGGCTTCGCCGTTGATTGCGACGAATACCACCGTATTGCCCTCGTATTGCAGTTGCGCTGCGCGTGCTTCGAGTGCCGCGAGTCCGCTCATGCCGCGCTGCTGCAAAAAAGCAAGCTTGCCAAGCGTGATTTCGCTGCCGTTGAATTTGCCGATCACGCCGCCGCCGGTGACCGAGGCGAAATCCGTTATTGCTTGTGGCTTCACGCCCCGTGCTTTTGCGCCTTGCACAATGGCGGCCGCCAGCGGATGCTCGCTGTTCTGTTCGAGGGACGCGGCCGCGGAAAGTAATTCACGCTCATCAAATCCCTCTACGACAGAAACGGCAACGAGACGCGGCCTGCCTTCGGTGAGCGTGCCGGT
>QEVD01000732.1 GCA_003576975.1 Candidatus Zhuqueibacterota bacterium | reverse complement strand
ATCGCCGCAAAAGCTTGCTTGCATCTCTAGGCGATTTCTGTTATATTCGCACAGTTTTGAAAATTTAAGCAAAGGAAACAAAATTCATGCGTGACGATTTGCACACCAAACTCAAGGAATTGTCCCAACGGGTGGTATACCTGCGGGACAGTCTTTGAAATTCCCAAAAAAGAAAAAGAGATTGACGAACTCGAGAGGAAAAGCGCGGCCCCGGATTTTTGGAACGACAACGAAAAAGCGCAATTGACGATGCGTGACATCGCGATGCGGCGCGAGTGGGTGGCCGCGTGGAAAAGCGTTGACCGCAACCGCCAGGATGCCGGCGTCATGTTGGATTTGGCGGAAGAAGCCAATGACGAAAGCGTGTATCGCGAAGCCGAAACCGAAATCAATGATTTTGAAAAGGCGGTCGAGGCGCTGGAATTTCGCAACATGTTGTCGGGCGAACACGATCAAAATAACGCGATCATCACCCTGCATCCCGGCGCGGGCGGCACCGAGAGCCAGGATTGGACGCAGATGTTGTATCGCATGTATCTGCGCTGGATCGAGCGCAGCGGTTTTAAATATGAAGTGATCGATCTGCAAGCAGGCGACGAAGCGGGCTTGAAAGATGCGGCGATCGAAGTGACCGGCCCGTATGCGTATGGCTATCTCAAAGCCGAAGCGGGCGTGCATCGCCTGGTGCGCATCTCGCCGTTTGACGCCAACAAGCGCCGGCATACCTCATTTGCCTCGGTGTTTGTGTTGCCGGAAATCGACAACAACGTCGACATCAAAGTCGAAGAGAAGGATTTGCGCGTCGACACCTACCGCGCGAGCGGCGCGGGCGGGCAGCATGTCAACAAAACCTCGTCCGCCGTGCGCATGACCCATATTCCGACGGGCATTGTGGTGCAATGCCAAAACGAGCGCAGCCAATTGCGCAACCGCGAAATGGCGATGAAGCTGTTGATGGCGAAGCTCTACCAGCTCAAGCTGGAGCAGGACAAATCGAAATTCAGCGATTTGGAAAAGAGCAAAAAGGATATTGCCTGGGGCAGCCAGATTCGTTCGTATGTGTTTCACCCCTACAATTTGGTGAAAGATCATCGCACCGGCGTGAGCACGGGCAATGTGCAGGCCGTGATGGATGGTGATCTGGATGAATTCATTAAAGCGTATTTGATGGGGAAACGCTACAATAAGAAGGGCGGTGCTGACGTGATGGAAGAATTGGAAATCGAAGAATAGTTGTGCGCGTGGAGATTGTTGACGATAGATCATCTCTCAGACATCACCGCGGCATATGATTACCCGCAAAGCGAAAGGCTTGTGACGGGCGATCTGCCTCCTCAACCTGCCGGCCATGCCGTGGCTGCAACTTCCCCAAGCGAAACTCTTGCGATTCGACGGCCCACCGTTGCGGCCGTTGATCTCGCCGCGATTGCGGGCAATGTGCGGCGCATTTGCGACCGCGTGTTTCCTGCCGAGGTGATGGCGGTGGTGAAGGCCGACGGCTACGGCCATGGCGCCGCGCCGGTTGCGCGCGCGGCTTTGCTGGCGGGCGCAACACAACTTGGCGTGGCTCTACTCGAAGAAGGCGTCGCATTACGGCGCGAGGGTTTGCGCGCGCCGATTCTCGTGCTGGGAGGATTGTTTGAAGACCAAATCGAAGCCTTTCTCGCGCAT
>QEVD01000731.1 GCA_003576975.1 Candidatus Zhuqueibacterota bacterium | reverse complement strand
CTCAAAGTGATGATGCAGCGGCGCCATGCGGAAAATGCGCTTGCCGCCGGTGCGTTTGAAGTACCAAACCTGAATGATCACCGACAGGCTTTCGGCCACAAAAATGCCGCCGATGATCGGCAACAATAATTCTTTCTTAACCAAAACGGCGAGTGTGCCCAGCGCACTGCCGAGGGCCAGCGAACCGGTATCTCCCATGAACGCTTGCGCGGGATGCGCATTGTACCAGAGAAAACCCAATGCGGCGCCGAACAAGGCCGCGCAAAAAACTGTCAACTCACCCGCGCCCGGCAGGTAAAGAATGTTCAAATAATCGCTAAAATCCGTGCGGCCGGAGACGTAACAAATCAGCGCCCACGCGGCGGCGGAAATCGCCACCAATCCCACCGCTAATCCGTCCAGGCCGTCGGTCAAATTCACCGAGTTGCTCGTCGCGGTGATGATAAAAATCACCACCAGGACATACGGAATGTAGTTGTAAGGAAAACCAAGATTCAAACCGAGATCGAATTCAAAATTTTTAAAGAACGGCACTGTGGTCAAGGTTGCAATGCCATCGAACTGCGGCGCAAAAAAGATGATGCTGCCCAGCACGAAACCGAGTGAAACTTGCCCGACGATTTTGTAGCGGCCGTATAAACCTTTGGGAGCCTTCTTGACGACTTTCAGGTAATCATCGATGAATCCGACTACGCCCATCCAGACGGTTGCGAGCACAACGAGGCCGACATAAATCGTCGCGCGCGCCCAGAGCAACGTTGGCAACAGCGCGGCGGCCAGAATGATCAAGCCGCCCATGGTGGGCGTGCCTTGTTTTTTCAGATGCGTTTGCGGGCCGTCTTTGCGCACTTCCTGGCCGATCAAGCGTTCGCGCAAGAAGTTGATAAGGCGCGGCCCGACAACGAAGCTGATCAGCAACGCGGTAATCGCGGCAAAGCCGGCGCGAAACGAGATGTACTGAAACAAGTTGAAGCCGGAAATATGCTCACGCAACGGGTAGAGCAGATAATACAGCATGGACGGCTCCTTTTCACTCTTGCTCCGGCGCAATCATCGGATGCACGCCGGAACATGCGCAGGATAAGGGAATAAAGTTATGCCTCTGACAACTTCTCCAACACGTCCTCCATCGCCATGCCGCGGCTGCCTTTGAGCAGCAACGCATCGCCGGGGCGCACGGACCGGTTCACCTCGGCAATCAAATTTTGCTTGCTCTCAAAATGTTCGGCCCAGCAATATTGCCCGACGGCTTGAATGAGATGTTTCGTGAGCGGGCCGTAAGCAAACACGGCTTGTATCGGCAGCGTGGTGATGAATTCTCCAATTTCGCGATGCGCGGCCTGCGCGCTTGCGCCCAATTCCAGCATATCGCCTAAAATCGCGACGCGCCGGGCGTGTTCTGCCAGCGGTTGTTGCGCCAGAAATTCCAGCGCGAGCTTGGTGGATTCCGGGTTGGCGTTGTAGGCGTCGTTGATAATGATCATGCCGTTTTTGTGCACGATTTGCATACGCTTCGCCACGCTGGCGCAACTTTCAATTCCTGCTTTGATTGCCGCAGCCTCGAGTCCGAAAAAATCTCCCACCGCAACGGCGGCGAGCGCATTGCTGGCATTGTGCGCCCCCGGCACATTCAAGCGAATATCGACGCCGCGCCAGGCGAGCGTGACGTGCC
>QEVD01000730.1 GCA_003576975.1 Candidatus Zhuqueibacterota bacterium | reverse complement strand
AGGAATCCTGTGAAGTATAAAGCCAGTACCGAATTCTCACAAGATTCTTTCAGATTGACATGTAGGGATGGATCTTATTTTCAGAGTAAAAATGCCTCCGGTTGTTTCAATTACGCAAAAAGATTCTTTCAGAGTGACAATGAACATTCTCCGCTGACGCCAGAAAAAATTTATCGGATGAGTTCATCCTTCCGTTGGCACAAAGTCAGTTCTCTGTTGCCGGCAATTCTGTTTGCGGCCATGTCGCTGCCCACCTGTGCAGAGAGGCCAGAAAGCCGTGCGCCGATGATGAACTCGACGCCGGTTCCACTTACAAGAAATGAAAACCTTGACTCTCTCATCGATCTCGATGCCGACGGCTTTCCGGATGTGGCAGAATTGCAAGATGAGCAAGATCGCCGCAATTTCCGGCGTTGGTTCGTCTCGATTGCAGAGTCGCAACTTTATAAAGAAGACCCGGCCTGGCGCAAGGATGATCACGATTGCGCGGGTTTGATTCGATTTGCCTATCGTGAAGCTTTAAAAAAACATGACACCGATTGGTTGCGCCGTAAACCGTTTCTGCTCGATGCGGCGATTCCGGATGTGCGCAAATATAATTATCCGAAAGTGCCATTGATCAAAACCAAAATTTTTCGCACACGCGAAGGCCAATTCCGCGAAACGGATCTGGCAGACACGACGTTTGCCGTCACCGCAATGGCCGCAAAAATGAGAAGCTACAACACGGTTTTCCTCGGAAAAACGCTGGAGAACGTGCAGCCGGGTGATTTGCTTTTTTATCTCAATGCCGGTGATGTGAACATGCCGCAACATTCCATGATTTTCCTCGGTGACCAACGAAGGCCTGCGAGTTATGAAGATGCGGTAATTTATCACACCGGCCCGCGCGAGGCAGAGCCTGGCGTACTCAAGAAAGTCCGGCTGCTCGATCTTCTGCAGCATCCGGATGATCGCTGGCATCCCGCGCCGGAGAATCAATACTTCCTGGGATTCTATCGCTGGAAGATACTTGACTAATGATTTCGAATGCCTCTGTTCGGTTTCATGATAAATCTAATCATTGAGGTGGCAGCATGAAAGGCAAGTTGTTTGCGAGCGCGCTGATCCTATGCCTGGCGCCGTTGGCGCAGGCGCAATACTTCAGCCTGGAAACGCCCAAAATTTATTCGCCCGGCGAGAAAGTCGTGATCAATCTTTCGGCGGAAAACATCAAAGGATCGATTTTCTTTCGCGCCTACAAAATCGCAGACCCCAATTCATTTTTTCAGCAGCAATCGGATCCGCACAGCCCGCAGCAATTGCTCAACATTCGTGAGTCGAATGCCATCGACATTCTGCGCGCTGCACGAAACCGTTTGCAGCGCGATCAACGCCAGGTATTCCGCGACAATATGACGCCGCAAACGCGCACCGACGTGAAGAACACGCTCGGCATTCCGGCATTCTCCGTGGCCACGCGCGCGAGCCGCCTGCTCTCGCCGCTTAAAAATTATCCTCTGCTCAAAACTTGGGAAATCACGGAATTTGGCAGTTCGGAAGAATACACCTATCGCGATATTGAAGTCGATTTGCACGAAACCGGCGCGTATCTCATCGAAGCATTCAACGACAAGTTGATGGCGCATACGGCTGTAGTCATCTCGCCGCTGGGCATGATCACCAAAAGCTCG
>QEVD01000729.1 GCA_003576975.1 Candidatus Zhuqueibacterota bacterium | reverse complement strand
GTGCGGCGGTCGAATATGCAGCGGCAGAAAAAGCCGCCGGCCCGGGCGAGTATGCCATTGAGTATCTAAAACGCGTATCCGATAATTTCCGCGTATTCTTCATGCTGGAAGGCACCGAAGATGAAGTCTTTTTGATTCCCGAGATTCAGGCGCATTTCAGCCGGGTTGTGGTGCTCAAAGTCAACAGCGGCTTTGGTATTACTTCAAAAGCGACAGATTTTGCACCGGAAATCGGCCTGATGTTTTCGGTGCATTAGAGTCGCCGGCAAAATGATTCAATCGCAAACCATTATAACTCATCTTGCCAGTGAATTGTTTTGCCCAACTTGTGCTCAAGGAGTCGACATGAAAAGACGATTGCGAATTCTCACCACAGCGACCTTCCTTTTCGGTGCCTACGGCTTGTCGTTTGCAGGCGCAGGCAACGGGCCCAATCCACCTGAATCGTTTACCAAAGCGCATGTTCACTTTGAACAGAACGCCACAGATGAGGACGTCGAAGTTGTGTTCGAAGTCAAGGGCGGCCCCGAAGGCCTCACCAAACTCACGGTGGTCTCTCCTGACGGCCGCACCGTTGTCGATTTCAAAGCGCCCGATGCTTCCACCTTAGGAATTCGCCAGTTCCGTTTCGAATCGCCGGAGCCCAGGGATGTTGCGGGCTTGAAAGCCGCTTATCCGGAAGGCGTTTACACGTTTTCTGGTGAAACCGCCGCCGGCGTCAAATTGGAAGGCAATTCCACATTGAGTCACACGCTGCCGGCGACGACGTCGTTTGTTCAACCCAAAGCCGAAGCAGAGGGCGTGCCGGTTAAAAACCTCGCGATCGCCTGGGCGCCGGTCAAGAACGTTGCGGCTTATCTCATCTATATCGAACAAGACGACTTGCAGGTAGAATTCACGGCAAGATTGGCCGGAACTGCGTCTAAATTTGCAGTGCCCGACGGTTTTCTCGTTCCAGGCACGCAATACACGCTGGGACTCGGAACGGTAACAGAAGATGGCAATGTTTCGATTATTGAGACCTGGTTTACAACGGCTGAAACGAACTGAGGGATGGCGCCGATGCAAGCTCTTTCTCGACTCATGGCATCTTTTGCAGTGGTGTTACCGATTGGCCTTTGTGAAGCACAGGAAGATCGTCAAAGCAGCAGTTCGCGCGGCAAATTTTTGTACGAAGAATATGCCGGTTGCGCAAGTTGCCATGGCTTCGATGGCACGGGCAACGTGGAGGGGCTGAAGCTCGATCCCCCACCGCCGGATTTGACCGATTGCAGTTTCAATTCGCGCGAGCCGCGCCGTGATTGGAGCGCCGTGATAGCGCGCGGGGGCGAGGCGCGCGGACTTTCCATGAGCATGCCCGCCTATGGCGAGGTGCTGACCGCAGCCCAGATCGACACGATTATTGATTATCTCAAGACATTTTGCACGGACACCGGCTGGCCCCAGGGTGAGTTGAATTTTCGGCGGCCGCAGATCACTTCAAAAGCCTTTCCTGAAAATGAAGCGTTGCTGATTCCAACCTATACCAATGACGCCCGGACATCGACGGTCACCAAGCTGGTTTATGAGAGGCGTCTGGGCCGGAAGGGTCAGTGGGAAGTCGCCGTGCCGTTCGCCACGGAATCAGGCCCGGCTTTGTCTTCCGGCATCGGCGATGTTGAAGTGAGTGTGAAACA
>QEVD01000114.1:12462-23077 GCA_003576975.1 Candidatus Zhuqueibacterota bacterium | reverse complement strand
CTGCCGAGCAGCGCGAACAAGGCAACGCAGGCCTTGCGCGCGCCGTCCTCGTCAAGCTTGCGATTGTATCCCACCAACTCGATCCACGCTTCAAGCGCGCGGGCATAATCTCCAGATTTGAACGCGCTGATGCCGCCGCGATAAATTTTCCAATCCGCTTCCGGCTCTTGCGATGCTTCCGGCAGATGGAGCAGGCGATGCAATGTTCGAATCGCATCAATTCTGCTGGCAAAGGGCGTCCCCTCCTCGCTTTCATTAATCAACGCAAAGGCTTTGTCAATCTCTGTTGGCAACAACAACTCGGCAAGCAATACCCGGCCTTCAAGGTTTTGGGGTTCTGCCTTCAAGAGATGTTCCAATTTTTTGCGCGCGGTGTTGCGATCGCCGGCCTGCAAAGCTGCCTTTGCCTCCTCCAGCTCGCGTTTTGCCGCGCTCGGCAAATGCTCCTCGAGCCAGCGCCGAACTTCACGCTCAGGCAATGCTCCGAGGAATTCTGCAACGACCTTGCCCTGTGAAAATAATTTGACCGCGGGGATACTCTGGATATTAAAATACTGCGCCAGTTGCGGCTCCGCGTCCGTGTTGATTTTTACAAGGCGCCATCTTCCCCCGGCTTCGGAAACCAGTTTTTCCAGCACCGGACCAATCATGCGGCATGGGCCGCACCATTCCGCCCAGAAATCCACCAAAACCGGAGTCGTGCGGCTGGCTTCAACAACTTCTTTTTGGAAAGTTTTCGTTGTAACGTTCATGGTTCGTTCTTGAATTGTTGTATACAGCGGATTTCAATCGGATGAACAGGTTCGTAGTCCCCGCCCCTCGTGGGCGGCTATCGAAGCCAATAAAATTACGGTTGCAACAGCGCCCCATATGAGCGGGCAAGACTACGATTCCTGCACACGCATTTGAAAAACGCTGTATTTCAATTGTGAAACACAAGATTTGAATCTTCCGTTGCGATATTCTCATAAACAGCAAACGTGACAATTGCCCGACGCAAATTTCACCGGCGTGAATTCAGATTTCAAAACACCCCGGACAGCGCCACGGCTGTGCCCGTCGCGATGATGAGTGCCGTACCGAGCAGCCAGCCGTACCAACGCTTGTTTTGCGCGTGCGGCAGCCATCGTTCCGCCAGGGGAACGTTGCCGAGCCAGCGCTCGAGTTGAGCCTGCAAGGCATCGATGGGAATACCTTCCCCGCGGCCTGAGCCGCGACTGAGCGCAAGACCAACCACACGGCCCGAGCTATCCAGCAGCGGGCCGCCGGACTGGCCTTCGGGCACGGCAAAGCTGAGGGTGAGCCAATCGGCATCTCGCTGCAAAATCTGACCACGATTTTGCGAGATAAACGGCGTGTTGGGAAATCCTAATGCGGCGACGTCGTCACCGGCAGCCAGTGCCACGGAGGGATTGTATGGCAAGGTTGGCGACAAAGGCAAGGTTTTGGCGCGTACAGCCAACAACACGATGTTGGGTGTGCGCCATTTTTCCAAAATCACCTGCGCCTTCACCGGCTCCGCGCGATTGTCGAGCTGAATGGTGAGTTTGTTCTCGAAACCGGCAATCACCTCGTTTGCCGTTAAAATAATGGCCAGGCCTTTTTGCGTTTTACCCACCACCAGGCCTGCGCCGGAGCGCTGACCGTTATCGGCAATGACTTTGACAACCGCCGGGCGGGCGAGACGATAAATCTCCTCCGGAATTTTTGTAATGGTTTTATCAAGCGTTTGGGAAAAGCCCGGGGATAGATTGAGAAGAAAACTGATAACCATCAAACCGATCTTGCGCTGAGCAGGCACGAGGTTCTCGAAAAACGCGGCACCGTGTTGCAGGCTGCGAAGTTGTTTGTTCATGAGGCCTTCCCATTTTTGTTGTCAGGAATATGTTGCAGCACAGGAATAAAGTCAAGCCTATTTTCGGCTCTGAAATTTCGTTTGCAATTCAATGTTAAGTTTTGTTATCATGTTCATCGCCCTTTGAATATTTGAGAAAACAACTTTGGCTTTTTATTTTCAGGGAGCGAACACGTGAGAACACGGAAGTATTTGCTGCTCGCTGTTGCTGTTTTGACGCCGTATGCCTGCCTAAAACCCTACCAGAGACCGGCGACGACCGCTTCCGATACCAATGTGCCAACGGCGCAAACGCAAGACGCGGCTTTTGCGGCTGACCTCAAGCCCGAGCCGGTCGGCGGCCTTGCTGCGTTGCAGGCAAAAGTGCATCAACCGGATGAGGTTTGGAAGGAGAACCGCTTCGGCACGGCAGTGGTTGCGGCGACGATCAGCAGCAACGGCCGGGTGGTGGAAACGCGCATCGTGCAAAGCTCGGGGTCTGCGGCGATGGATGCCGAGGCCATGCTGGCCGTGGCGCGGGCTTCATGGAATCCGGGACGTCAAAACGGCGAGCCGGTCACCGCAACGGTGGAAGTGCCGATTCAATTCGGCCCCAACTATTGAAGGTTGGCGGCGAACAGCGCAGGATAAAAATCTGCTACAAACTTGCGCGAGCAGGATTCATCGGGAATTTCCGAAACGTTGTGCGGCTCTTGCCTTTTTTATCTGATCCTGTTGTGTTCAGCGCATCACTTTCCCGCCATCGATGACCAATGTTTGTCCGGTAATGAAGCCCGCCAATTCGGAGGCGAGAAAAAGCATTGCGCCTGCGACTTCTTCCGGTTTGCCCCATCGTCCCAGCGGCGCTTCCAGCGCCAACGTGGCGCGATCTTCCGCGCCTAATGCTTCATACCAACCGCTCGCAATGTTGCCCGGTGCAATGGCATTGGCGCGAATGCCATCCGGGCCGTATTCCAGTGCAAGATCGCGCATCAATCCCAACAATGCTGCTTTAGCCTCGGTGTACGGTGTGCCGCGATAACCCGACAAGGCCGGCGTCGAACTGACAAAAATCAAAGCGCCGCGACGCTGCGGCCGCATCAATTTGAGCGCAAGACGGCTGCAATAGCGCGCGCCATCCAAATCCACGGCGCGCACGCGCTGAAACCACTGGCTGACGGCCTCGGTGCTCATCTCGTGCAGCGGCGTGCGCCACATCTCATCCACCAACGGATAACCGGCGTTACAGATCATGACATCCAGGCGTCCCTCACTCCATTCGCTGAGTTGCGCAAACATCTGCTCAACTGCAAGAGCATCGGTAACATCTGCCGGTACCGCCAGGGTTTTGATGGGATAACGCGCCGCCAGCTCATCGGCAACTTGTTGCGTATCTGCGGCGGAACGTCCATTGACGGCAACAGCCGCGCCGCATTGCGCAAACAAGGCGGCGGCAATCCGCCCGCTGCCGCGCGTCGCGCCGGTGATTAAAACCACGGCGCCGCGCAAGCCCGGCAGTTGTAAATTTTCAAACGGTGAAGGAAGCGTGTTCATTTAAATGCCGTGACGGTTTTTTGATGATGGCATGCTTGCGGCATTCTCGCAACGGAGGGAGAATCTTATCTCACCAAAAAAACGAACGCCGGATTCATGCTCGCAAGCACAAACCCGGCGCCGGAGGTGGTAAACATCAAACCAATTTTTTGATCGCGGCCAGGGCCTTGTCATAATCCGGATGTTGGCCGATCTCAGGCACATATTCGACATATTGCACGATACCATTTTTGTCGATGACGAAAATGGCGCGCGACAACACGCGAATTTCTTTTACCAGAGTACCATAGGCCAGGCCAAAATTGGTATCGAGATGATCCGCATAGGTTTTTACATTTTTGACGCCAGCCGCGCCGCACCAAATGCTCTGCGAGCAGGGCAAATCCGCGCTGAGGGTGAAAAATTGCGCCTGCTCTCCGAGTTTACCGGCTTCTTCATTGAAGCGCTTGATCTCGGCATCACAAATACCGGTGTTGACCGACAAGATCGATGAAATCAATGTGGGTTTGCCGCCGAAGTTTTCAAAGCGAACGTTCTTCCAATCATTGCCCATCACCGTGAAGGCGGGCGCTTTGTCTCCGACTTTGATTTCCCGGCCGACCAAAGTCAGCGGTTTGCCCCCTAGAGTGACAGCTCCGTGACGTTCAACTGCCATACATGCTCCTTGCACAATATGAAATGATTCAATCAAGCAAATGATCAAAATTACCGCCCGGGCACTGCAAACTATCTCATTCCTAGTACACTGCTACCTTAATTTTTTGTAGTCCCACCTCCTTGTGGGGTGCTGTTGCAGCCAATAAATTCGCGGGTTGAAACAATGCCCTACAAGGGGGCAGGACTACGAAATCATGGTAACAGTGTACTAACTTCAACTCTTGAACAGCAAAAGCGCGCGGGCGGTAGTTATCAAGCGTGTTTTGAATATAGGATTTCCCCAGTTGAAAGCAAGGCTTTGTTGCGTCGCGTATGCCTGCGCAGCCGTTATTTATTTTTTAATTCACGCCAATCGAGAAATTGGCCGCGTTTAAGCGGCTGGCAGGCGGGACAAAAGAATGCATCATAACCCAACACACCGGCGCGCCGGATTTTCGCGCCGCATGTGGGGCAGGCTTGATCTTTGCGGTTGCGCACCCGTACATGCTCGCGTACTTTTATCTCCAGCGGCTGCTGCGCCTTTTCAACGGCAGCAATGCCCCACTGCATAACATCTCGAACAGCCCGATAGAGCCGCTCATTTTCGGCTTCATCGAGTTGGTAGCAAAACGTTTTGGGGTGAATGCCGGCATCGAATAAAATCTCATCGGCATAGGCATTACCGATACAACTGATAATACTTTGATCCATGAGAAAAACCCGCACTTGCTTGCGGTTGCGTTTGATCTGTTGTTGAAAATAGTCGAGGGTGAATTCAGCAGAAAAGATATCCGGGCCTTGTTGATTGAAGCGGGGGATTCTATCATAGTCGCCGGCAGCGGTCAAATAAATCTTGCCCATTTTTTTGTCATCAAGATAGCGCAAGTTCTGCCGGCTCGGCGTACAATGCAACGTCAATGCACAACTGGCGCTGGCCGTGCTCGTTTCTGCCGCCCATTGCAAACGCCCGGCAAGCATGGGATGAATCACTAAATCTCTTTGATCGGACAAGTTGAAAACCAAAAACGGCCCGTGGCGGCGTACATCAACGAACTTCACGCCGGCTAAGGCCTGCGCAAAATCACCCGGCAGCAGCATGCGCAAAACAATCGGCTCATGCACCTCGATGCCGGCGATTTGCTGGCCGCGCAACAAGGGCTTTAGATGTTTTTCAAGATAAACCAGGTCGGGCAGTTCAGGCATCTTCTCTCCCGAAAAAGAAATGGCATTCTCATACAAAGGTGCTTATATTCAAGCGTTGCAATATAGCCCTGGCCGCCTTTGAGCGCAAGCCAGAAATCCTCTCTTTATCAAATTCGGAAGCGAACCATGACACTCTCCAGTTTTTATTCACGCGGCTTTTATCGGTCGGCGTCATTGCTGGCACTTCTGATTTTTTCGCCGCTCGCCTTGATGTATGCGCAAAGCGACTCTGCCACCCTGCAACCCACGACCGATAACGGCGAATGGTTCGTGCTCAAAAAGGAGGATCTCGCCGGCGGCACGCATCACACCCGCCACGCTGAAATTTTCGGCAAATACGTGACGGGTTATAATTATTTTGTATTACAAGGCATTGATCACGTGCAAGCAACGGCGCCGGACGGCGGCGGCTATTTCACCGGCATCAAGGCTATACCGACGGAATCGCCGGTGGGATATGCGGTAAAATTATTCGATCATGCGCTGCTGGCGCCGCCCCGCACGACGAGTTATTGCAGCGGCGCAACCTATGCAGCCTTCATCGAGCAATTGAATCTCATTTTTAAAGAACAAAAAATCGAAGTTTCGCCGGAACGCATGGAATCGTTGCGCATGCAGGAGCCGGACGGCGGCCGCCGCGAAGATGGCATCAAGTTTTGGGGAAAATGGAACGACGACGGCTTCGGCAGCCATTATGCGCTGGTGCAGTATGCCAACATGGGAATTGAAATCAAGCCGCGCCAGGCACGCCCCGGCGATTTCATGAACATTTCCTGGCAAAAAGGCCTCGGGCATTCCGTGGTATTTCTCGGATACTATGAAGATGAACAGCACGAGAAGAATATCGTTTATTGGGCAAGCCAAACACGCACGAACGGATTCGGCGACGAAGTTGTACCGCTCAGCCGCATCAAGCATGTAAAGGCCGTGCGTTTGACCGCGCCGCAGAATCTCATGATCTTCAACGTCGACGCGCCGGTGCAACGCGATATTCCGGGCGATGTAATTGATTGGTAAATTATCGCGACGTGGCTGCTGTCGCTTACCCGCCCGTAAAATTTCCTCATAACTTATTCCACTTCGCCGGATTACTCTAAAGCCCGCGAAACATACGAGAATTGTTAAACACGGTCGCGCCCGTTCGTGTGTTTTGCGGGCCTATGGGCAACGTTCACGGGGAACTAATTTAGCCAAAAAACCTGAGAAATTCCCACTTTTTTGCGGGTCATCTTTAACGGTGCCTGCCTCAATTTAGTCAATCCGCGCCAAAACTGGCAAGGGCCTTTATGCAAAGCACCTCCTGCGAATGTATAGTTGCTACGGCAATCACTATCCATCGCGGGGTTTCATATGAAATTTTTCCTGATTCTACTATTAAGCAGCGGTTTGCTTTTCCCGGGCTCGGTTCAACCGCAAGATCGCGGCCCCGAGACACCATCCTGGGTTTATCTGATTGGCGTCGGCGGCACGGCCATCGCTGGCGGAATTTGGTATTATAAAAACTACGTGAAAACGCCGGCCCTCCCAAAACGCAAAGCTCTCCGACAGCAATAACTTGATGAAATTCAGTATATCGCGACCGCCGCTGAAATCAAGGCCCTGAAACAGCTCAAATCTGATGAGGAGATTCACGCCTTCGTGGCGGCATTTTGGCAGAAAAAAGACTCTACCACCGGCACCGATGAAAACGAGTTTCAAGAGGAATATTTTCGCCGTTGGCAAGAAGCCAATGCCCGGTTTGGCAACGGCGCGCAAGAAGGCTGGAAAACTGATCGCGGCCGCGTTTATATTCTTTATGGTCCGCCCGATGAGACGGAACGCCTGCCGTGGACATATGTGACTCTTGCCAAAAACGGTTTGGCCAGTATCAAAGCGGTAGAAACGTGGCTTTATTTGCGGCCGGCTAGCGGTTTTGACGGCGATAACATCTTCAGGAATTATCATGCCGGCATGGCAAAGTTTATTTTCGCGGATTTTCAAGGCACGGGCCGCTATAAACAGATTTATTCTTCTGAGTGGGGCGAATCTTCCGATCCGCGCGTTTTCATTATTCCACAGACAAGCCGCACGAATTCAAACGTGGACGATTGACAAGAGGAGTTGATATGTTGACCGCATTCATTCTTCAATATGAGGCCTGCCGGCGCATGAGAAGAACATGGTGGAAGCTAAGCGTTGTTTTGCTGCTGCTGCAATTGCCGTTGCAGGCGCAGGAGAAACCTCCAAAATGGGGAGAAGTGCCGCCGGCGGATCTGGACATGAAGTCATTCCCGGCCGATACCAACGCGGCGGCTGTTGTTTTGAGCGATATTGGCCGCGCCTATTTCAATGAAGAATTCGGTATCGAATTTGAGCGGCATCGCCGCGTCAAAATTCTTTCAGAAGCGGGTTATGACTGGGGCAGCTTCGTTGTGACATACTATGCGAAAAATCGCATTCAGCGCGTAGCGGAGATCGAAGGGTATACCTTCACGCGCGGGCCGGGAGGCGCGGTTCGCCGTGACAAGCTTGATAAAAAAGCCATTTTCGATGAAGATGTTGACGGTGAGTATCGCCGCGTGCGCGCGACGCTGCCGGCGTTGGCGCCCGGTTGCGTCGTAGAGTATCGTTATAAACTGAAGATCAAGGAAGGCTATTATACGTATCTGCCGGATTGGGAATTTCAAACGAGTGAGCCGACGCGCTGGAGTGAATACCGCGCCGAAATTCCGAGCATGCTCGGTTATGCGATGGTCTGGCAAGGCATGAGCAAACTGGAAATCAATGAAGCGGAAATGCGCGACTGGCCGCCGCTGATGCCCTATGCGCAAACCGCCGGCATTTACAATCTGAAGATGTCCTATCATCGCTGGGCCATGCGCGATATGCCCGCACTGCGCCGGGAGCCGTACATGACGCCTCCCAGCGATCATCTCGCCAAAATTGATTTTCAACTCACCAAAATTATGTGGCCGGGTTCGGTGCCGCAAGACGTCATGAATACCTGGGAAAAATTGGCGGAAGATTTGGTCGATTCCGATCACTTTGGCAAGCAACTCGATCGCCACAAAGTTTTACGCCAGCAGGCAGAAACGCTTGTCGCCGGTTTAACCTCGCCGGAAGACAAATTACGCGCGATTTATGATTACGTGCGCACGACCATGACGTGGGATGAGAAATTCGGCATTTATGTCGATGTCGATTTGGACAAAGCCTTGCAAGCTCGCCGCGGCGGCGGCCCGGAGATCGGCCTCATGCTCACCAGCATGCTGCGGTTCGCCGGATTGGAGGCGTGTCCGGTGCTGATCAGCACGCGCCAGCACGGCCGCGTTCTTCAAATTTATCCCTTGCTGACGCAATTCAATCATGTTCTAACCTATGTGAAAGCGGGCGCGCGGGAATATCTGCTGGAAGCCACCGACCCGTTGTGCCCGTTGACCTTGGTGCCGGAGCATTCACTCAATCAAGTCGGTTGGCTGGTGGATAAGAAAAATCCACGTTGGATCGGGATTGCCAATCCCGGCGCGCTCAGCAATAACACGGTTGTTGTTGCCAAGCTCACGAGTGAAGGCGCGATTACCGGCCATTTTGAATCCTCCGACGAGGGCTACAGCGGTTTGTTCGACCGCCACACCCTGTTGAACAAAAAGAAAAAGGAAGAGGATTATGTTCGTGATGGCTGGCTTTCAGACATGACCGGCGCGCAGCTTGATTCTTTTAAAATCAGCAATCAAGATTCGATCTATGTGCCGTTGCTCACGCGGGCGCATTTCTCCTCAAATGATCATGCGCAAGTGATGGGCGACAAGATTTATTTCAATCCGATGCTTTTTGGGCGGCGGGAAGAGAATCCCTTCAAATCTCCGGAACGATTTTTCCCGGTTGACTTCGCGTACGGCCACAAATATATTTTTACATTGAATCTGACTTTACCGGAGGGGTACGACGTGCAAGAAGTGCCGAAATATTCTGCGGCCACCTTGCCGAACGGCGGCGGCCAGTTCAAGCGTCAAGTGCAAGTCGACGGTAATCGTCTGCAAATGATCAGTCAGATGATCATTAGCAAACCCCGCTTTGAGCCGGCCGAGTATCGCAGTCTGCGCGATTTCTACGATCGTATCGTTACGGCACATGCCGATCAGGTCGTATTGACTCGCAGCAAGAATGTCGTCACGCAGTAACACGGGAGATCCCAATGATGTTCCCACATCACTATCACGTTCGCAGCTTGTTTGCGCTGGCTGCTGTGCTCGCAGCGTTAATGATTGCCAATGCCAAAGCGCAGGTCGGCTATCGAGAAGGCGAGTATCGCGTTACTGCCATGCCGGCCGAACTGGCGCAAGACGCCGAGGCGGTGGCCCGCCTCGATGCCCTGACCTTTACGGTGGAAAACCCGGGTAAGGCGACGCAAATCGTGCGGCAGGTTTATACGATTCTAAGCCCCGGCGGCCGCGATTACGGCAAAATTTATATCGGCTATGACAAATTCCGCGAGTTGACCTCGTTGCGCGGCTGGTTGATCGATGCCGAGGGCCGCAAAATTCGCGATCTCAAAAAGAACGACATCAAAGACGAAAGCGCGATTTCCGGGTATTCTCTTTACGAGGACAGCCGCGTGCGCTCTGCCGAACTTTATTACGACGCCTATCCTTACACCGTAATGTTCGAGTATGAGATGGTTTTCCACGGCCTGCTGTTCTGGCCGAGTTGGTATCCGTATCTTTATCGCGCACCAGTGGAGCGTAGCCGTTTTGAGATCGATGTGCCGGCGGGTATGCCGATTCGTTATCACCTGCGTGGCGTGCAACAGGAGCCGCAAATTCAAGCAGCCGGCAATCGCAACGTTTTACGCTGGCATGCGCAGAATTTGCCGAAGTGGGAGCCGGAGCCGAGCGCGCCCAATTGGAGCCCCCGCATTCTCGCCGCGCCCACTGCCTTCGAAATTGCCGGCTATGCCGGGGTTATGTCGTCGTGGACAAGCTTTGGGAAATGGTATTATCAGCTCTATAGCGAACGCATGGCGTTGCCGCCGACGGCTAATGCCGAAGTGCAGCGCTTGAGTAGCGCTGCTGCAACACCGCGTGACAGAGTGCGTGTGTTGTATGAATATTTGCAGGCAAAAACCCGCTACGTAAGTGTGCAACTCGGTATTGGCGGCTGGCAGCCGTTCGAGCCGGCTTATGTGTTCGAGCGCGGTTACGGCGATTGCAAAGCGCTTTCGAATTTCATGGTGGCAATGCTACGCGCCGCGCAAGTCGAGGCCCACCCCGTTTTGATTTTGAGCGGAGAAGAACAACCCGACGTGCCGGCGGATTTCCCCAATGGCCGCTTCAACCACGTGATTGTTTGTGTGCCGCTCGAACAGGATACCGTCTGGTTGGAATGCACGAGTCAGACCGCGCCGTTTGG
>QEVD01000114.1:0-12445 GCA_003576975.1 Candidatus Zhuqueibacterota bacterium | reverse complement strand
AATCAACGAATTCGCCACGCGACTGTGAAACTCAGTGAAAATGGCGATGCTAGCGCGGAAATTCGTACGCGCTATACCGGCAATGCGCAAGATCATGTGCGCTACGCCCTGGCGCGCCAATCGCCGCGCGAGCGCGAAGAATGGCTGCGCAAAGAGATCGAAGGCCCGACATTTCAATTGACGCGCGTCGATTTTTCCGAAGTCGATGGCAAGCAGCACGAAATCAATCTGCCGCTTGCCGTCACCTTGCCTCGGCTGGCCGCGCGTTCCGGCGCCCGCCTTTTTTTGCGGCCGAATTTAATGTCGCGCCGCAAATATGTGCCGCCGCCTGTAGCACAGCGCACGCAGCCGGTCGATTTTGCGTACGCGTATCTCAACACCGACTCGATTCACTATGAACTTCCGGCCGGCTTTGTGTTGGAAGCTGTGCCAGATTCGGTGAAATTGGAAACTGCTTTGGGCAGCTATCACGCCAGCGCTACTCTGCAAAACGGCAAATTGGAATACGTGCGCCGCTTGGAGATTCGCCGGCGCTTGTTGCCGCCGGAAGAGTATGACGCCTATCGCAAATTTCTCAGCGATATCGTCAAAGCTGATCAAGCCCAAATTGTATTGGTGAAGAAAATTTGAATATGCTGCAACGCCTGACACTCTCCCATTTTATTTTTGTGATGACGCGTGGGAGAGTGTAAAGCGCGCTTTGATGCCTCCCGATTTCCTCTGTTTGCATTTCCTGCCGTGCCTGCCATTGCCGTGTTTTTGCTGTTGCAATTCTCCGGCATAATTTTATGTTCTTGCATTGTTGTTCCAATCGTCCGCGCTTATCGTCCGCGCGCTGATCTGAACCGCGACATTCTTGTCAATGGCCCCGGCTTGAAATTCTTTCAACTCAAAAAGAAAGCGAAAATGAGATGACACTCTTTGTGCTTTTTGTTTGTCTGGCAACCAACTTTGCCTGCCGCGACAATGAAGCCCAACCACCGGCGATCTCTGAGACTCCGATACTCACCAGCGAGAAACTTCCCGAAATTTCGTCCTATGACTTTGCCTCCAAGTCTCCACAAACCGTCAAACTTCCCAAAGCGTTGCGAGAAATATCCGGTTTGACATTCACCGAGGACGGGCGGCTGCTTTGCCACAATGATGAATCCGGAACGGTTTTCGAAGTGAACTATCAAACCGGTGAAATCGTGAAGCGTTTTTATCTCGGCAGGTTGCTGCTGCGGGGAGATTTTGAGGGAATTGCGGCGCGCAAAGACACGGTTTTCTTGGTGACCAGCGACGGCGTCGTTCATCGCTTTCGTGAAGCCCAGAACGAGCAGCACGTCGATTACCAACGATTCGCCACGAAGTTGAGTGTTGCGAATGATGTTGAGGGGCTGGCTTATGATTCCGACACCGAGAGCTTGCTGCTCGTCTGCAAAGCAGACCCCGGCAAAGGATTGGGGCAAACGAAAGCGATATATGCCTTCTCGCTTAAAACGCGCACATTAGAAAGCAAACCCCGCTTTCTGCTTTCATTGCAGGAGATTTTATCACAAACCGGACGGAAGGAATTCAATCCTTCTGCCATCGAACGCCATCCCGGCACCGGCCATTTTTTTGTTCTGGCCTCCAACGGACTTGCCATTGCCGAGATTGACAGCGAAGGCAAATTATTGGCCGTTTCAACATTGCCCAAATCCGTTCACGATCAGCCTGAAGGCTTGGCGATTGCCGAGGACGGCACGTTAATCATCGCGAACGAAGGCGCCAAAAAATCTGGCACACTGGTGATTTACCCGCCCCAAAGCAATTAGTCCATTAAAAATGAAATCTTTGCTTTAAAAGCAAAAACATTTCACGCAAAGACGCGGCTCGACTGAGCTCGCCGAAGTCAGAGCCACAAAGGTTCTGCAAAGAAAAAATTTGCGGGTTCTTTGCGTGAGGCCTATCTCTACGAATAAAACAAAACTAAAAATTCGCGAAAATCCGATTCACGGTTTTAGCAGCAATTTGCCGGAAGATTGCCGGCTCTCCAGCAGCGTATGCGCTTGCCCTGCCTCCGCGAGTCCAAACACACGATGAATGCGCAGCGTCAACTCGCCGTTTGCCGTCCAATTCAGCACGTCGCCGGCGCGTTGCAGTAATTCCTCGCGAGTTGCCATGTAATGCGTCAGCGTCGCACGCGTGAGAAAAAGTGACCCCTTCGCGCTGAGCATGAGCGGGTCAATGGGCGGGACGGCGCCGCTCGATTGCCCAAACAGCACGAGATAACCGCGCGGCCGCAAGCACGCCAGGCTTTTTTCATAAGTCGTTTTGCCCACCGAATCATAAACCACGTCAACGCCTTTGCCCTCCGTCAAGCGTTTTACTTCGCCGGCAAAATCCTGTCGCGTATAGAAAATGATTTCCTCCGCGCCGGCCGCGCGCGCAAGTTGGGCTTTTTCTTCGGTGGAAACCGTGCCCAGTACTCGTGCGCCCCGGCGTTTCGCCATTTGGATCAGCAACAATCCCACGCCGCCGGCAGCGGCATGCACCAGGCACGTTTCTCCCGCTTTAAGCGCATACGTTGCGTGCGTCAAGTAATGCGCCGTCATGCCCTGCAACATCACAGCGGCGGCAGCCTCGAATGAAATTTTCTCCGGCAGGACAACCAGCCGCGCGGCGGGAACAAGCACATATTCGGCATAGCTGCCGGGCGTCATCGCAAAGGCTACGCGTTGTCCGGCGCGAACCTCCGTCACCTGGCTGCCAATACTCTCCACCACGCCGGCAGCTTCACTGCCGGGGGTGAACGGCAACGCCACTTGGTAGAATCCGATGCGATGATAAACATCTATAAAATTCACCCCGCTCACCGCCACCTTCACGAGCGCTTCGTTGGCCGCCGGTGTTGGAACCGGAATATCTTCATAGACGAGTGCTTCGACTCCGCCATGTTGGTGAATGCGAATCGCTTTCATAACTTTCCTTCAAGCTAAATCACGAGATAAACTCGCTTCATTCTTGCGATCGTAAACCTGCACCGCCCAGATGAATGTATTCGCGTGGTATTTTTTTTCAAACCCTTGTTCCGCGATCCATTTCTCGATTTGAGCCGGTGAATGATAGTAAGGGTGAAATGACTGCCGAAGTAACTTCAGGAATGACGCTGTCAGCCGGAAGATCATGCGCACGAACCGGCTTTGCCGCGGAAAACTGACGGCGTAGAGTCTGCGCGTTTTGGCAGTCGAGTGCACAATCAGCGTCCGGGCATCCGTGTAACAGCACACCACTTTGTCGAGAATCGCGATATCCGCCGCTGGCAGGTGTTCATGCAGCGCAACAAAATCGCCTTGTTGATAATGCGTGCGATGCTGCACATTCATCTCGGCTGCCAGTTGTTTGGCGGTGGCGATCATTTTGCTGGAGATGTCGATGCCGGTGGCTTTGGTTGCGCCGCGTTTGAGCAGCGTGAGATGCAGCGCGCCCACGCCGCAGCCGATTTCAAGAATCTCGTCCTGCGCCAAACGGTTTTGCTGAATGCCCTCCACCAGCAATTTTTGTTCGGCACGCAGCCCTCGCTTCTTGAAACGTTTGATCATGCTGCCGGCCTGCGTATTGAAGAACTTGTTGGTGCCTTCCACCGTGCAACAGTTCATAGGCTGAAACGCAAATATTTAATGGTTCTCCCCTCGGTTAGATAGCGGCGTTCATAGGTCGTTTGAATCGCGGTTGACTCGCCGTCGTCGGGGACTTGATACAAGTCGGGCAAGGCTTCGTGAATGACGCCTCCTTCGGCCTGCACGGTTTTCAAAGAGAACTTAAACAAATCGAGATCATCTGTTTTGAGATGAATCATGCCGGCCGGCGGTAAAATGCGGCGATACTCGTTTAGAAAGCGCGGCGCAGTCAAGCGTTTCTTCGCCTTCGCGTTTTCGGGATAAGGCTCCGGAAACGTAATCCAAATTTCCTGCACTTCCTGCTCCGCAAAAAACAATGCAATCTGCTCAATTTGCCCTTTTAAAAATGCGGCGTTTGGAAGATTCTCGAGTAACGCAGTTTTTGCGCCGGTCCACAGCCTGGCTCCTTTGGCGTCAACACCAATGAAATTTTTCTCAGGATATTTTCGGGCAAGGGCAAGCGTGTAGTCACCCTTGCCGCAGGCCAGCTCCAGCGTGAGAGCATGATCATTTTGAAAAAACAGCTCGCGCCAGCGGCCCTTCATCGCAAACGGATCATAAAAAACATTTGGAAATGTTGCCAACTCGGCAAAACGCTTCAACTTCTTGCGCGGCATATATTACTTACGGCGTGTAGGCTCATGCAGTCTTTGTCTAATTCGGACGCGACAAACTTACCCGAAACTCTTTTCAATGTCAAGCTGGAATATCGCAACCGTCGCGGCTTCGGGAGGTAGATCAAATGATCTAATTCAATTGCATGTGATTTCATTTCTTGCTTTTCCTTTTACCCTTCCTTATTTTGCGCGGTAATTCGCTGCACTTTTGTCGCACGGTTGCGACTGTGAACACGGCAACTTTGCGAAAAAATGCTTTTTTTATCTCCCAACATTTTATGGAGGACTCTATGAAGGCAGGATTGAATGTTACGAAGTTGATGGCTCTGGCATTATTCGTTTGGGCGACGGGCACGCAGGCCCAAATCACGGTGACTTCCACCGATGTACTAGGATTGATCGGCAAAACGCATGAAGTCGAATCGGATACAACGTTTAGCGTCTCGGTCAACGTCGGTTCTGCGGGCGCCAATCAAACGTGGGATTTTCGCAGCGTGACGATACAAGCCGAGCGTTACACGAATCAATTCGTGAACCGGCAAGGAACGCCGTTCGCCGCGCAATTTCCGCAAGCCAATTTTGTGCAAAAGACCACCTTCCCGGCCGAACCGGGCAGCGAGTTTTATCTTTACTTGCAAGTCACAAGCGCAAGCGCGCAAACGGTGGGTTCGGGAGTTATCACGCCGGACACCTCATTTGCCAACTCTGAAGAAGCCGGTGACGTTACGCCGCTTCCTTTGCAATTTGGCGCAACCTGGAATGTAGCGGAGTCCGATACGTTCGGTGATCCGCAAACATTTGCCATCATAACCACCTCCAACACCAGCAACACCGTCGACGGCTGGGGGCAGGTGCGTTTGCCCATTGGCGATTTTGATTGCTTGCGCATTCGCGGCAATAGCGAGACAATTACCAAGACGATCTTTTCCGGCACTGTTTTTCTTGCCGACACGATAACCACCATTGATTATATCTGGATTTCGAAGAACAACTTCTATGTCGCAATGGCCGTGAGCCAGGACGGCGAAACGAATCCCAATTTCACCGAGGCCGCAAGCTTCAGCCGTTTGGCTTCGACCACCACTTCGGTGGCGTCTCATTCCGGGCGTGAGGCAATACCGGACGCCTTTGAGTTATCACAGAATTTTCCGAATCCCTTCAACCCTGAAACGAAAATTGCATTTCAGTTGCGCCAGGCCGGGGTGGCTGTGTTATCGGTTTTCAACGTGACCGGAGAGAAAATGCGGACACTCCTATCAGCGCCTATGCCGGCAGGTGAGCATACGGTAACCTGGGATGGCAGGGATGCCAGCGGCAGAAATCTCGCCAGCGGTGTTTATGTTTACCGTTTGAAAGTCGGCAATCACGAAAGCGCCAAAACCATGCTTCTTTTGAAGTGAGCTGATGAACGAATCTTGATACGGCGGAATTCATACTGGCGCAGCGTCGCTTGACTGATTGCAGGCGAGCGCGTTGCGCCAGTTTCAATGGCAGGGATTTGAGTTAGCGAACGGGGAGAGAATGTCACCGCTTCAGGTTGTGGCTATTTTCTCAAGAGCTTTCGAACGGTGTGAAAGCACGGGCTATCAAGCCGGTAAAAATACACACCATGTCCCGCAAGGTTGCCCTGATTGTCTGTGCCGTCCCACTGGGCCAGATGCTCGCCGGCGGGTAAATATCCGGAAAGCACCAGCCGAATTTCATTGCCAAAAGCATTGTAAATTGCCAAGCGCACCGGGGAAGTCTCTTGCAAGGCAAAGCGTACAGTCGTCATAAATAGTCGCAATCTTTGCCTGCCCTTCCCTAGGCAGCGGTGATGACGTTGTTGTCAAATGTGCCGATGATGTACCCTCATAAACCCCTGGATGCAGAAGCCTTCCCTCAAACTCCGCTAATTATCCTTCTCTGCAATCACCCGAAATGGCATGTAGTATTCCATGTTGCAGATTGTCGAGGCGACATAACAACTCCGGCGAATGCGGGATTGCAGTCGCACCAATCTCAAACGCGAGGTATGCTATGTTCAATGCCGTTCCGCGGGAGCAAGCCGCGTGAGCCCGATTTTTCGGCCAATCGTGCGGCAGAGCCAAGTGAAAGCAAAAAGCGCGCGCGTTTCCTCATCTCCGGCGGGAGCGAGGCTGCCGGCCAACGTCGTGCGGTATCGCGATCAAAAAATTTGTTCCTATTGCCGGCATGCGATTACCGATGATCCCTATTTTCGGCGTCAAAGTTACACGACGCAAATTCTCCGCTTGCGCCTGCTGCGGGTGATGGCCGTCATCATAATTTTTTTTTCGCCGCGTTCGCGGGAGACGATGGAACGGCGGCAGCAGCAAATCGTTCTGCCCGGCTGGGTGCGCTGCCGGAATCGCAGATGCGGCCAGCTTTATCATGCCAATTGCTGGCACCATCTCGCGGCGCCGCGGCGCTGCTTTCGCTGCGGTTCGCACGAAATACAGCGCGTGGCCTGAATCGGCGCAAGCATAAGGCAAAACTTTTTCGCATATGGCATTTCGCATCAAAACGACCGGACGCCGCCACGAGACCGCCACCGATCGGCAAGAGAGAATAAGTTGGTGGAGCCAGGAAAAACTGCGGCAAGCACGCGTGATGATCATCGGCGCCGGCGCGCTTGGCAATGAAGTCGCCAAGAACCTGGCGCTCGTCGGCGTCGGGTATATGCTGATCGTTGATTTTGACGATATCGAAGTTTCGAATTTGAGCCGTACCGCGCTTTTTCGGCAAGATGATTTGGGCAAGCGCAAAGCGCGCGTCGCCGCGCAACGCGCGCTTGAGCTTAACGTTGAGCCAGCAGCGGTGGTGGAAGCTTTTGATGGTGATGTGGTGTGGGATTTGGGCCTCGGCGTCTATCGCCGGCTCGATATCGTTTTGGGATGTTTGGACAATATCGAAGCGCGGCTGGCCGTAAATCGCGCGTGCCTGCTCACCGGCAAGCCCTATCTGGACGCTGGTATTCGCGAGCTGGCGGGCAGTATTTATCTTTTTCAACCGCCGTTTTCGTCCTGTTTCAGTTGCGCCACAACGAAGCGGGAGCGCGAAGGGGCAAACGCGCGCTATGATTCCTGTTTTCAAACATTGCGGCGCGGCTATGCCCAGGGCAAGCTCGCTACCGTTCAGGTGACCTCGGCAATTATCGCGGCGATGCAAGTCGAGCATGCGCTCAAGTGGCTGCACGGGCGCCTTCACTTAAACGGCGTCAGAATTCAATATGACGGCAGCAGCGCGACGCCGTATTTTGACGCCACCACAATCTTGCCGCGCCCGCACTGTGACTGTCAGGCGCTTCAGCCTTTACCGGCATTTCTGCGGCTGGCGGGCGGCACGCGCACAACGACTCTACTCGGCCTTTTGCGCGCGTTGCATGAGGCTGGCATCGAAGAGCCGGTCGTCAAATTTCCCAACAGCTTTGTGCCCGGCGTTGAATGCTCGCATTGCGCTGAATATACCGAAATCATGCGCCCGCTGCATCGTTTGAAAAGCGACGAGTTGCAGTGCCGCCATTGCCGCCGCGCCGGCGATCGCGAGGGCCTGCAGCTCCACTATCTGAGCGACAGTTTGGATCTCGCCGAAGCCGGCATGAATGAAACGCGCGAACAACTCCTGGATTTGACACTCAACAAGTTAGGATTTCCTCTCATGCACATTTACGGGGCGCAAGATCGGCAGGGTCAAACGCATTACGTTGAATTGGCGAACGATTTCACCGAAACCCTGCCGGGATTGGCACAGCAAAATTGCAATTTTTCAGAGATGCTATAGGAGCTAAGGAATGGCCGAAACGATCAATCTGACGTTTATCAATGTCAGCGATGACTCGGAAATGGACGTCGAAGTGTCTTCCGACATGACCCGTGAACAGATTGTCGAAAATTTGATTCAAGTTGAATTCATCCCTCCTTTAACCGGCGAGGATGAAGAATACGGGCTGACGGTGAAAGGCAAGGGAGAACTGGGCGAGGGGCAAACCTTGTCTTCTTTAAGAGTAGAATCGGGTGATCGTATTCGCGTCGCAGTGGTGCAGCGCGGCGGCGCCCCAACCCCGCTCAAAACGCCGGACGGAGTCGCATCATGATGTCACGCCTCGTGCGCCTGCAGCAGGATTTTCTGGCGATGCAAACGTTGCGCAATGGCATCATTCGCTGGGAAGCTGCTGACCGGCGCAAACCGCCGGAACGATATGTTGTCGAATACGATTTGACCGGCTTGATCGGGCCTTCTGACTTTCACAAAGGTCACACTGTGGTCATCAAGCTCCTGGCGGAATATCCGGATAAGCCGCCGATTGCAAAATTCATTTCCCGTCCGGTTCTTTTTCATCCGCATGTGTTTAAAAATGGCAGCGTCTGCGTGGGGCGATACTCTGCCGAAGAAGGCTTGGCCGCCTTTTGCCTGCGTCTGGCTAAATATATTCAGTTCCGGCCGGAGTTGATTGACAGCAAAAGCCCCGCGAATCGTGAGGCGCTGGCCTGGTTC
Organism: Candidatus Zhuqueibacterota bacterium; assembly: GCA_003576975.1. Classification (GTDB taxonomy): domain Bacteria; phylum Zhuqueibacterota; class Zhuqueibacteria; order Zhuqueibacterales; family Zhuqueibacteraceae; genus Coneutiohabitans. Next base: position 3,690 of record QEVD01000114.1, on the reverse strand, counting down.
AAAAAAAATCGTAACCTCGTGCCGGTGGATAACACGAGATTGCCGGATGTGGGAGAAGCGGCGCCAGCGCTGGCCGTCAAATCCATTTATCGCAAGTAAGCGCGTAATCTAGAAACATAGCAGGTTGCAGTCCAACTCACCGGAATCGCCGTTGATTTTTGCGGCGCTGTCTCTCCCCAATTTTGCTGATCAAGTAGCGCTCGGTTCGTAAAGGTTTGTTGCAATGTCATTGGCATTTCTTCGTTTTTTTCGCAGACGCCCTCGCTCGAATCGCCGGCGATCATCCCGGCCGGCCGGTCAATTCATCGTCACGGAACGCCGCGTTTACCAACCTCCTTCGCGTGTGATACCGCCTGACTGGGCGCAACCCGCCAATGCTCGAAAGCACGTCATTTTTGTTCGCAACTCCCTTTTGGCGAAAGTCAAAGAACACGCGCAACGGGATTTGTCGCACGAATGCTTCGGCCTGTTGTTGGGGAATGCTTATTCGGATCCCATCCGAAAAGTGTTGTGGATTGAGGTGCAAGAAGCCGTTGCGGCCGTTGACACGAATGCAAGCATCGTTGCCGTTGAAGTCTCGACCAAAGAATTTCGACGCCTCAATGATGAAGTCGATAAAATCTGGGATAAAACGCAGGGCGAGACGCGCAAGATTGGCTGGTATCATTCTCATCCGAATTTTGGCATCTTTATGTCGGGGACGGATCAGGCGAACCAAAAACAGTTTTACAGCCAGGAATGGCAAATTGCCCTGGTGGTCGATCCGGTGCGCGAGGAGATCGGATTTTTTCGCGGCGCGGAAAGTGAGGCTTGCCAGTATATCTTAATCGATGATCTGGCGAATGAGAAGGCTGCTGAAGCGCCAACGGAAGAGCAACACCCGGTGACGGAAACTCCGGCAATAGAACCGCCGGCAGCAGAAACAGAACTTCCGCCCGCGGAAGCTCAGCCGTTAGAGCCGGAGCGGCTGGCATCCATCGAGGAAACAGATCCGCCCCCAATGGCTATGCCCGAACAATCATTCGAATCGTTGATTCAAAGCAAACCGAGTTTTTGGAAACGGATCCTGCAACGAGCACGGCGCTTCAAGCGCTAATGCCGCATTATTTTTGCGCACGGATTTGAGCTGCAAAATTTTTGCTCACGGCAACTCCCACCGCTTCTTCATTCATATCAAAATACAAAAAATACTCCTCCTGAAATCGTACCAACCCGGCAAGAAACAATGAAGTCGATTCCTCGGCATTTGGTGCGGACATGCTCCAATAAGGTCGCTCACTGCGCGCTAACAACGTCTCGGGACTTTGCAGCGAAAAAACCGCTTGCGCCGGCTGCGCGCGCCGGGTTGGTGAAATGCCGTTATAAAACAGTATCAGCTCATTGCCGAGAATCAGCGGCGGACCGGGAACAAGCGCGGCGTTGTCGAACATCTCCGCGCGCGGTTGCATCACCGGCGCCTCTTGCGCGCGCCATTGCAGCAGATTTTCGGAATAAGCGAGGCGCAGATTTTGGCGATCGCTGAAGTACATGACGAAGCGCCCGTTGATCCGTTGCGGCACGATCGCGCCGGCCGAGGTCCAGCCGGCTTCCGGGAAGATCAAACCATGCTTGATCCAATGCTGTAAATCGCGCGACGAGGCGAGAGCCAGGCGGCTGGTATGGCCATCAAACGCGGCGTAAGTCATGTAGTACACGCCTTCAATCTCGACCAAACGGGGGTTTTCACAACCACCAGGGGTTTCATAATCATACGTTGGAACAATTGCGGGTTTGGGCGCGCGTGTGAAATGAATGCCGTCCGTGCTGGTTGCCATCCCGATGCGTGAAGTTCCGTTCCACAAACCGGCGCCGCTGTTGTCTTCGGCGCGATAGAACAAGTAAACCGTGCTGTCTTTCACGATTGCCGCCGGCTGGCAAACGGCTTTGGTTTCCCAATCATTATTGCGCGGTCGCAGAATGGGATTGTCTTCATAAGGCTGCAAGCTGAGATACGGCAAGCGAATTTGAAACGAAAAGGCGCTATTGCATATCGCCAGCAGGCAAAAAAATCCCGCGCATAAGGCGCGGGCAAATGTTCGACACGAGTTTTTGTTCATGAGGTTATCACGAGCCTGATCAAAATTTTCATGGTTTACTGGCCTTGATCTCACGATTGAGTTTCGCCAGCCGTATAAAAAGCGCTTCGATATCGCGTTCATACTCGGCCGCCGGCATGCTGGCTTTGGCAGCTTTGAGTTCCTCAATTTCCGCAAGCAGTTTGAGTTTGGTTTGCTCGAGCGGGTGGCCGGTTGCACCCGGCGAAAGTGTTACGGCGCGGATTTCCGCGGAGGTATCCGGCAGCAAAAACGTGCGCGCCGCCAAATGGCCATCCGGTGATTGCAACGCCGTCTCGCCGGCGGAAACCCTTGCGAAGCTGAGGCTTGGCATTTCGCTGCCTGCGCCATCAGCGTTGTCATCGAGCAGCGGGTGTTCAGGCCGCAAGCGATTGGCTTGTTCATAAAAGCGCACAACGCGATCGCGCGCGTAATCGAATGCTTCTAATAAAGAAACCTTAAGGTCTTTGTCAAGATCCGCCTCTGCCGGTTTCACGAATGCTTCCACAAAAAATTCCGGAAATGCCGTGGTGTATTTTTCCTCGGCGCTGCGCGTCGCGGTAATGACAATGCGCTCGCCGCGGCTGAGTTTCTCGACAAAGCCTGCGCTCGCCGCCGTGGTGTTGACAAAAACTTGGCGCCGGCAGGGCAGGCGTTCGAGCCAGCGCGCGAAATCAAGGTCGCGCACATCCGGGCCTTCGAGATTGAATTTTGCAAATGCGCCGTCATCGCTGCCGTGTCCGAAGAGAATCACAACCAGCATGTCGTCGCGTGTCAGCAAGTTTGAAAACTCCGTAAATGTTTTTTCGAGCTGCTCGAAGCGGCACGGCAAAGTCGTGGCTGGCAGTTGCGCCGCAGGCTCTGCCAAAAGCGTGATTTGTCGCGGCGAAAAATTATGCTGAGTAATGAGCGCGTCATGAAGCTGTAAGGCAAACTGGCCGAATTTCTCGGTGTAAGCTTCTGTGCCGCCCTTGCCCGCGATGATGACGACGCGCGTTTCGGCCAAAAGTTGTGGAGAAGGCACCAGTGTAATGCTCAGGAGTACCCCGCCGAGGAATGATTTGAAACCCGGCCGCGGAAGATTTTTCATGAGGTTTTTGCCTAATTTGAAAACTTCTATTTCAGGTTCAACGCCCTCGCTTTAAGACAAACCTCGGGCGCGGCGAATGAACCACTCCGTTGCCAGCAGGGCCACGATCATCAGAAAAAAGATGGGCGCATCCCAAATATCATGCTCCGTCAATCTCGAAAACGAACTGCGTGAAACCGAGATGGCATCGGGCAAATCTTGCGACTCGTTGAGGTGGAAATAACGCCCGCCGGTGATTTCAGCCAGGCGTTGCAAAAGCGGTGCTTGCAAATCGACATTAGCCAGCTCAGCCTGCGACGGTTCGATAAAAAATGCGGTTTCGGCTTTGCCGAGAAACTGACCTTGCCGGCCATGCGCCAAAATCTCAACGCGATACAGGCCTTCATGCGCCGCTTCGTAGCGCGCGAGATACTTGGCGCGGCTGTCAGCGGAAAGATCTGCGCCCGCCGTTAAGGTAACCGCTTGATTGGCGGCGTCTGTAATTTTAACCGATACATTCGCATTTTC
>QEVD01000728.1 GCA_003576975.1 Candidatus Zhuqueibacterota bacterium | reverse complement strand
AACCTGGACGACATAATCTTCAAGACTAAGAATTTTGGCTTTTTATTCTGGGGCGGCAGCTTATTTCTGATTGTTAAAGACATGAGCGACATGAACCCCAGAACAAAGATGGCTCTTATTTTCCTGACGGGACTTATTCCCCTGTTGTTTTGGGCAATGGATTACAACTGGCGTAAACATCTATTGCGATGCAGTCGGCGGGAACGGCTCATCTCGCACTTCTTTAACAGCGACGACTTCGAGCGTCTGGTGTTGCTGGGCGAAAAAGATCTCGAAGGCAAGCGCTTTCCGTTTTTCGATGTCGTCGGCTGGACTTACACCAAAACGGCGGAGGGAAAAGCCAGCGAACCTTTCCTGGAAGAATATCTGATCAATCCCAACGAATTTCGAGGCAGGATGGTAATCTTTTACAAAGATGCCAAATGGTTTTACGGAACGATGTTTTTGACTTCTCTTGTGTTGGGAGCAATTCACCTGTTCGATTTTTGATTTCTAAAATACCTCTCTGCAATTATAAAAAGCCGCCAATGCCTCCTGTCTGTTCTCATACGCCTCAAACACGCGATTGAGATTCGTCAATTGCAGCAACCGCCGGGCGTTCTTACCCAAACCGGCAAGTTTGAACTCGCCTTGTGCCGCATTCATTTTTTTCGCTGATCCCACCAATACACCCAAGAACGTGCTGTCAATGAATTCGCAGCGCGATAAATCGACGAGCATGCGGCGCTCGCCGTTGTCAATGTGTTGAAATACTGTCGTTCGCAGTTCATGCGCAAGCGCAAAATGGGTTTCGTGACTCGCGATGCTCACGATCAATACTTTGTTTTCATGCCTGGTTTCGCAATACATCATCTGCTCCGCAGAATAAAAATGAAAAAGCATTTTGCCCTGTTGCTTTTTGGCAAAATGCCCGGGCCAACGAGAAATTTTTTTGTCAAAAGATAACTGTGCAGGGAAAGCTCGAGGTCACACGGTCCAGCCCGTGGCCACACCCAAAAGACTGAGCCACGGATAGACACGGATTAGCACGGATCAACCTGGCTGGAAGTGCACAGTGTTGCGGCATCATTGTACATGGTGGAATGAAGGACCCACCCTGATCAGAATGGCAGTATGAGTACCGGCGTTGCAAGCCGATGCAGAAAACGGTGTGATTATTTTGGGGCCAGCGAGTCTTGCCACTGGCGTTGCGCCTGCGTTGCGCTGATTCCCAGCGCCGGCAAACAGGCGGCCTCCCATGTTTTTTTCTCGCGCAATTGTTGCAGCAATGCACTGATTTTTTCGGAACCGTAACTATCTTCCCAAAAGCGTCCCACGCGATAAAGCTGAAAATAAATTGCCTCCAGCTCGCCCTGGCTGCGGACTTGACGCAAAGCTTCGTCGAATTCTGCAAAAGTTAAGATCGGGTCGCGGCGGTGCTGCGGCTTGAGATGCACTATTTCTCCGGAGTGATAGATCGCCAGCGCCTCACTCAGCCAGCGCGGGCAATTCCCGGCGGTTGCCAGATCGAGCAAACGATGCGCGACCTCGTGTCGAATGACATCGGTTAGAGTGCCCCGCTCGTGTAACACCCGCACTGGTTGCAGATAAATCACGCCATTTTGATAAACTGAACTGAGCCACCAGGGCGAGCGCGTGTGCTGGCAAAAATCATAGGTTGTGCTGAAAAGGGTGAACTCAATC
>QEVD01000113.1 GCA_003576975.1 Candidatus Zhuqueibacterota bacterium | reverse complement strand
TCGCCCGGCTCGCCGCGCAATTGCCAAAGACTGGCATCAATAAATTTGCCGGCGGATAGGGCCAAAATCAACCACAGTCCGCGATCGCCGCGATCACGCGCCAACTTCAAATCCGTCGGCGACGGGCCTTGGCGGGCATTGGGATGCGAATGATAATGCCCCACGATTTCCCAGCCGAAGTTATCGGCTTCGCGATAAACGCGCAATTGTTCGCGCGGGTCAAACTCGAAGCCTTGATTCGGATTCGCGCTGGCGTTGCGCAGCGCACGCGGTGTGGCAATATGCCAGCCGGCTTCACCTCGCATTCCCAAGAGCAAGCCGCAACATTCCGCGGGATAAGCCGCTTCGGCTTCTTGAATCACCGCAGCAAGATGTTCTGCGGAAAGCAATGCGCTATCAGCGTTCATGCCAGAACCTCTCCTCCAGATAGCGGTGGCCGCCGTCCGGAAAAACCGTCACCACAATGCCGTTTTCGATCCGCGCCGTGATCTGGCGCGCCGCTTCCAGCGCTGCGCCGCTCGATAAGCCGATCAAAAAACCTTTGCGGCGCGCCGTGTCTCGCACCAACTCGAAAGCGGCCTCGGTTGCCACGCCGATGTTTTCATCGGCAAGTTGGGGATCGTAAATCTCCGGCACGATCGCCGTCGGCATGTGCTTGAGGCCTTCCAAACCGTGCAGCGGCGAATCCGGTTGCATGGAGATCAAACGAATGCCGGCATTGAAAGCAAGCAAGCGTTTGCCGGTTCCGATGAACGTGCCGCTCGTGCCCAAACCCGCAACGAAATGCGTTAGCCGGCCGGAGGTTTGTTGCCAAATTTCGCGCGCCGTGGTGTGATAATGCGCGCGCCAATTTTCAGGATTGTTGTATTGGTTGGCATAAAAGTAACGCGCCGGCGCTTCTTCATACATGGCGCGCACCTGGCGAATCGCGCCGTCCGAGCCTTCGCTCGCGCTCGTCCAAATCACTTCGGCGCCATAAGCCTGCAACAAGTTCTTTTGATATGCGCTGACATTCTCCGGCACGACAAGACGCACGCGCACGCCTAACGCGGCGCCGAGCATCGCATAAGCCACACCCGTGTTGCCGGAAGTTGAGTCCAGCAAAATTTTATCGCGGGTGAGCTGGCCGGCATGCCACGCCGCGCGGATAATCCGGCTGGCTGCGCGGTCTTTGATGGAACGTCCGGGATTTTGCCATTCGGCTTTGGCAAAGATTCTGACGCGGCGGCGCATCGAATAGTCCGAGAGATCAAGCAAGGGCGTATGTCCAACCATTGCAAAAACGGAGCGGTGACGCACGCGCGTGCGGCGGCGGCGAACCGGGGCAATCATCACGTTCGGCATAGATAAAATAAGCCTTCCTTCTCGCCAGATCGAAATTAGGCGAGCGAATAAAGTTGAGAGTCAATCGGTGATTCGAAGAATTATGGGAAGGGCGAGGAGACTCGTGCCATCGGGTTTGGCACAATTCGGCAATATGCGGATTTAGCGTTGCGGGCGTGTCTCGCATGAGCCTCCCCGCCTGCGACACAAGCATCGCATGCGGAAAGGCGGACAACAACAATTGTGAGGAGTATATATCATATTCGTTTTTTCTTTTTTGATTAGTCAATAATACAACGCCGAGTTTCGAAAGTCAAGACACAATTCGGCCAACTTTTGTTCAATGTTTTCATTCTAAAATACTTTTTGTGCGCGTGAAATGGCCGATTGCCAGCCTTGCTTCCGCAGGGTCTTCGTGCTTATATTGCCCCATTGTCACATTATGCAACAGGATCTAATTCAGGGAAAGGAATCAAGTGGTTATAGTGGAAAATACCTTGCGGGCGACGGAAGCTGCGGAGCAATCTCAAACCGGAAAATTCATCCTAGCGCCTTATTCCACCGAAGCGCTCATGCTCTTGGTTGTTTTGATTTGGGGGACAAATTACGCCATTGTCAAAGCCAGTTTTAAACAATTCTCACCTTTAGCGTTCAACGCGGTACGCTTCATCCTTTCGAGTTTTCTTCTCTATTTTATCGCGCGCTCGCGCGGCATAGATTTGCGCATCACGCGGCAGGAGGTTTTGCCCATTGCGGGTTTGAGTTTCCTTTATATCACCTTGTATCAAATTTTTTTTATCGAGGGCATTGCGCGCACCACCACCGCGAATTCCGCCATGATTCTGGCCGCTACGCCCGCGCTGGTTACGGTTGCCAATCATTTTGCCGGCGGTGAACGGATGAATACGCCGATGGCGATCGGCGCAGCTCTGGCTTTTCTCGGCCTGTATGGCGTTATTGCCGGCGGCGCCGGCAAATTTTCTTTAACCGGCAGCAATGTGTGGGGCGATGTCTTGACCCTGGGTTCCGTGCTGTGCTGGTCGGCCTACACGGTGCTCGCGCGGCCGCACATCAAGCGTTTTTCACCGCTGAAACTAACCGTGTTATCGAATATTTTCGGCACATTGCCGATGCTGCTGTGGAGCTTGCCGGCCATGCAAGCGCAGGATTGGTTGGCGATTGATTTCAACGGCTGGCTCGGCGCCTGCTATTCCGGCGTTTTTTCGATCGCGGTATCATATATCATTTGGAATTTCAGCCTCGCCAAAATCGGCGCGAACAAAACCGCGATCTATTCGAACTTCGTGCCGGTGGTGGCGGTGCTGACCGGTGTTTTGTTTTTGAATGAGCATATGTCGCAGATGCAAATCTTGGGCGCGATCTGCGTTATTGCCGGCATTGTATTGGCGCGCTGGCGCATGTATTAAAAAATTACTGCGCGTCACCTCTGCAACCAAATGAGGAGAGTATTCCATGAAAACGAGCAAAGCGCGCTGGCTGATTTTTGTTTTTATGTTGGGATGCCTGTCGCTGCGAAGCCACGCGCAAGGGCACGATGAAGCAGCCCGCGCGCTGGCAACCAAAGTTATGCAAGCCATGGGCGGGCGGGAGAATTGGGAGAAAACCACGGAACTCGCTTTTGATTTTGTGGTGGAGAGTGAAGGCAAGGAAGTGACCCGCCGCAGCCACGTGTGGAACCGCGCCACCAACAGCTATGCACTGAACTGGAAGGGCAACCAAGACGGCAAAATGTATCGCATCGAATTCAGCGATATCTATCAAAAAACCGGACAGGTTTGGATTGACGATCAAATCCCGCCGGATTCGACGCGCCAGCAACTGCTGGAGCGCGGCTATGCGTTATTCATCAACGATACCTATTGGCTGATCATGCCGTTCAAGCTGTTCGATCCGGGCGTTAAGCTGCACGAAGCGCCCGTTGAAAACAAAAACGGCGTCGCCTATCGCGTGCTGCATGTTTCATTTGAGAACGTCGGCTTAACGCCGGGCGATCAATACTGGCTGTGGATCGACCCTGCAAGTTTTCGCATTCAGGGATGGCGTTACAAATTGCAGAGCAATCACGAGGGCGCATATTTGTGGGAGAATTATCAATCGTTCGGCGCCGTGACGCTGCCGTTGCGCCGCGTCACCGAAGACGGCAAGCGCGCGATCTGGTTTGATAAGGTGCGGGTGAATTCGGGAAAATAGAAACGGGGAAACAGATTTATTCAGGCGGCGATTCGCTCGGGCAAGGGCGGTACTTGTGGTGAAAGGGAAAACCCGATTGCCAAAAAATCACTAACCGGTGGCGTTGTGAGCACGGCCAAAACCGCTTGCCAAAGCTCCTCGGGAAGATTGCGCAGATTCATCAACGGCACTTGCAGGGGGCTGTCACGATGATGTTCTCTCATTCGCGCAAAACTGATGAATGTTAATCCGATGGCTTGGGGACTCGTGCCCGTAGCTTTTCCGGTATCCAGGCGCAATAAAATATTGTCAGCAAGCTCAACACCAGTGATATGCTCGCTCCGTCCGAAGGAAACATAGAGAATATCGCCTTCTTCATCGTAATTGATTTTTGTTTCTTGCATATTCTATCCTGTAACCCGGACGAGCCGGAACTAAGATTTTTTTACACCGATCATTCCTGATATACACGGCACAGCAAAGCCGCAATCAAAGATTTTGAAGCCACGGATGAACACGGATTTTTTGTGAACATTTTTTGAGAAGGGCTTAAAGAAAAATCGCTGCGAGTTTTCGATCGGAGCTCATCTCACTCACATCCGTGTTCCATCAGTGTGCATCTGTGGCCAAAAACTTTGCCCCAAAACACAATGTTGCGGGTTTGTTACACAGGTTTTTAATCTGCGTGAATCTGTGAAAATCTGCGTCCAAAATCTTTGCTTTTTCTGAACAAATTCGACTAAACGTCTATTTGCCCTTCAACCTCGGCCGCCATTGAAAGCGCTCCAAATCAATGGCATCACGCAAGCCGAAGGTGACGCCCTCGCGGCGCAACAGCTCGCGCTGCAATTCATAGCCGCGTGAGCGGGGCAGGGAAATCGCGCCATTGCGGTTAATCACGCGATGCCACGGCAGCCGGTCTTTGTCGGAAGAACTGTGCAGCACCCATGCCACCTGCCGCGCCGCGCGCGGTTGCCCGGCGAGCGCCGCAATTTGGCCGTAAGTCGCCACCTTGCCGCGTGGGATTTTTTTGATAATCGCTTTGACGCGCTGAAATAATGTCTGGGAAATTGGCTTTGCCATAAACAAACATAACCACAAACTGTTTCGACTGCAAACTGATTTTTGGAGAAAACTGCCGCCCGGGCGCTATAAATTTTCGTGAAGAATTAAAAGCGCCCGGGCGATCATCAAAATTGATTTTTGGATTTGATCACTTTGGAGGAATGCATGCTTCGTTCCCGTTTGCTCGTCTTTGTCGTCGCCCTTATGTTGCTTGTTGTCCGTCCCGCGTTTGCGCAATCCGACAGCGTCGATGTCACTTTTTTCTATAAACCAGCCGGCAATCCCGCGACGGTGTTTTTACCGGGAGAATTCAACAACTGGGGGCCGAACAGCAACGGCACCATTGCAAGCAACGCGCCCTCGCGCATGACGTTCGAAGCCGCAACAAGCCGGTGGGTAAAAACCGTGCGCCTGCGCGTTGGCGGCGCGGTCGGCGGCGGAGGCGTTGCAGGCGCGTATCAATATAAATTCAACGAGAACGGCTCGAGCGGCGGCTGGCTCTCTGATCCGCTCAATCCGCGGCGCAATGCCAACGACAACAACAATTCGATTTTGTATGTCAGAAATCCGACGATTCACTATCTGCTGCCCAATTCCGTTTCCGGGCTGGTGAGCAGCACGCAACCCGCCATCAGCGCGTATATTTTTCCGGCGCGAAACAGTGTGATTGATACTTCGGCGCTGCGGCTTTTCATCGACAATACCGAATATCGAAATCTCGGCGCACACTATGACGCGGCGAGCAAGCTGTTTTCATTCACGCTGCCCTCGCCGCTATCCGGCGGCGTGCACCAGCTCAAGCTCGTTGCCCGCACCACCGCCGGCGCACAAAACGCAGACAGCACCACGTTCACGATTTTGCAAAACCCGCTGCAAGTGGTGGAAGCATTGCCTGCCGGCGCGCGAGACGGGATCAACTATGTCAACGCCGCTTCGGCTACGCTGGTGCTGCACGCGCCGCGCAAAGAGTTCGTTTATCTCATCGGCAGCTTCAACAACTGGCAAATTGACACCAACTATTTCATGAAACGCACGCCCGATAGCTCCCGCTACTGGATTACACTCAACAATCTTGTGCCCGCAACACAATATCTTTTTCAATATCTCGTCAACGGCAGTTTGCGCATTGCGGATCCTTACACCGAGCAGGTGAGTGATCCGTTTAACGATCAATTCATCAGCAGCACAACCTATCCGAATTTGATCCGTTATCCCGCGGGCCAAACCGAGGAGATCGCTTCCGTATTGCAAACCGCGCAATCGCCCTACACCTGGCAGGCAACGGATTATCAACGGCCCGCGCAAAAAGATCTGGTGATTTATGAATTACTCATCCGCGATTTCATCGCCGCGCATGATTACAAAACGCTGATCGACACCTTGAGTTATTTGGAAAATCTCGGCGTCAATGCCATCGAGCTGATGCCGGTCAATGAATTCGAAGGCAATATCAGTTGGGGTTACAATCCTTCGTTTTATTTTGCCGCCGACAAGTATTATGGCCCGCGGCAGGATTTGAAGCGTTTTATTGATGAATGCCACAAGCACGGCATTGCCGTCATTCTGGACATGGTGTTGAATCATTCGTTCGGACAATCGCCGTTCGTGCGCTTGTTCAGCCAGGGCCCGTACGGCCCGCCGACGGCGGAGAATCCCTGGTTCAATGTTACGGCGCGGCATCCGTTCAATGTCGGCTACGACATGAATCACGAGAGCCAGGCGACCAAGTACTTGGTGGATCGCGTCAATGCTTTTTGGCTGACAGAGTATAAAGTCGACGGCTTTCGTTTTGATTTATCCAAAGGCTTCACGCAGCGCTTCAGCGGCGACAATGTGAGTTTGTGGGGACAGTACGACGCCTCACGCATCGCGATTTGGAAACGCATCGCCGACAAAATTTGGGAGGTTGATTCCACCGCGTATGTGATTCTCGAACATTTTGCTGAAAATCAGGAAGAAAAGGAATTGGCGGAATACCGGCACGGCATGCTGTTGTGGGGCAATATGAATGTCGCCTACAGTCAATCGGCCATGGGCTGGCTGGAAGATTCCGGCTTGCGCGCGGATTTATCCGGCGGCTATTACAAAACGCGCGGCTGGACCAAGCCGGGATTGATTACTTACATGGAAAGCCACGATGAAGAATGGTTGATGTACAAAAACCTGCAATACGGTCGCAGCAGCGGCAGTTACAATGTGAAGGATTTGAATACGGCGCTCGATCGCATCAAATTAGTGGCGGCATTTTTTCTCACTATTCCCGGGCCAAAGATGATTTGGCAATTCGGCGAGCTGGGTTACGATCAACATCTGCCCTCCGGCAACGAGCCGGGCCGCACTGATCCCAAACCGATTCGTTGGAATTATTATCAACAGCCCGAACGCTTGCGGCTTTACAAGGTTTTTGCCGCGCTACTCAAATTGCGCAACGAAAATGAAGTATTTCGCAGCGAGGCGACGCAACTCAATTGGCGCGTCGGGCAGGGGCAATATGATCGCCGCATCAATCTCACGCATCCCAGTATGAACGTGACCATTGTGGGCAATTTTCATGTGACGCCGCTGAACGTCAATCCCAATTTTCAAAACCCGGGAATTTGGTATGATTATTTTTCTGGGGATTCGATCAGCGTGAGCGATACGCAGGCAGCGCTGGCTTTGCAGCCGGGCCATTTTCGTATTTACACCAGCAAGCGTTTGCCGCCGCCGGAGCCGGGCATTGTCACCGGCGTGGCAGAACCTCCGGCAAGTGTTGCGGCTGCATTCGAAGTGCAGCAGAATTACCCCAATCCATTCAATCCTTCGACACAAATCAATTTTTCTGTGCCGCGCGCAGAGCGTGTGGTTGTTCGCATTTTTGATGTGTTGGGCCGGGAAGTTGTAACCTTGTTCGACGGGATGAAAACCGCCGGCGCGCATTCTCTCTTGTGGAATGGCAAGAATGCGAACGGGAAAACGGTGGGCAGCGGTGTTTATGTCTTGCGCCTTTCAGCCGGAACGGAGGTGGCAGTGAAAAAGATGGTCGTGGCGAGGTGATCTTGCCGGCACTAGCGCGGCGTGACCCTGCCAGAATTTCCGCTTGACTTGCGGAGATCATGACTATATATTGACTGCGTTTAAATGCACGAATTTCAGCGTTTGAGATTGTGATGGTGTCTTTTTGATCATATTTCTTCAGGCGCAACCGGGTAAACAAAAATCTCCTGAAATTGTGATCGTGTCTATCCTGACGAGACTTTGGGAGGCAACACAAAAGGGCAAGCCCTCATGAAAATCGCGCTTGATCCGGGACATGGCGGCATTTATACCGGCGCGATCGGTAATGTGCCATTTGAATTGCAGGAAAAAGACGTCACCCTGTCCCTATGCATCAAGATCAAAGATTTGCTGAAAGCAGCCGGCCATAAAGTCATTTTAACGCGCACCCGCGATGTTCACCTTGCGACGAACATACGTGATGATATTCACCGGCGCGCGGCTCTCGCCAATGAGGCCAATGCGGAGGTGCTGATCAGCATTCATTGCAACGCTTTCTCCGATCCCAATCCTGAAGGCATCGAATCGTGGTACAAGCCGCATTCGGCGGCAGCAGAGAAATTCGCGCGCGCGATTCAAAACGCGCTGGTTGCCAAATTCAGCAATCATCTCAATCGCGGCGTCAAGCCCAAAGATTTGTTGCTCTTTCGCTATGCCCAAATGCCGGCCTGCCATATTGAAACGGAGTTCTTGACCAATCCCGCACAGCTTGAGTTTTTGGCCTCGGATTTCAATCAGGATGCGATTGCCGACGCCATCGTGCGCGGCTTGCTGCACTTGTCAAGTTCGCCCCGTCGCCGTTCCTAAAAAAAAACGCCGCCGCTCTCCGCAGTTTTGCCTTTGGGCGGTACCCTTATCAGATGCGATATGACGAAAACGGAAGGACGCCGCATTTTCTTACCGCTGCCGCCCGGCCTCGCTTTCATCAAAAACAGGACGTGAATTAGGAGCGTGACTCTCATGGATAGCACTGCAACGATGAATGACATCTTTGTTCGCGTGAAGGAGAAACAATATGGCCCGTTTACCACACAGGAACTGCGTTCGTTAGCCAACCAAGGCGGTTTTAGCCCGGCAGACGAAGTCTGGAATGATGATGAAGGCCAATGGGTGCCGGCCTCTGCTTTGCAGAACCTGGAAACGGTTTTTAATAACGAGGCAAACGCCTCGATGAATCGCGCCAAGCGTGTCATTGCGGTCGGCGGCGGCAAGGGCGGAGTCGGCAAAACGGTTTTCACCGCGTCACTCGGCGTCGGCTTGGCGAGCATGGGAAAGCAAGTGGTGATGGTTGACGCAGATTTGGGCGGCGCGAATCTACATACCGTGATGGGCATGCTCGAACCCGAGCGCACGTTCTATGATTTCTATTCGCTCAACGTCGAGAATCTCAACGATATCATTCTTCCCACGCGCATCGACCGGTTGCGCTTGATCAGCGGCGCGTGCGGCACGCTCGGCTTGGCGAATCCCAAATACGCGCAAAAGCTGCGATTCATCAAACAATTGCGCACCATCGACGCGGATTTTGTTTTGCTCGATTTGGGCGCCGGCTCTTCCTACAATGTCGTTGATTTCTTTTTGGCGGCGGATGAGGGCATCGTCGTGACCAATCCCGAGCCTACGGCGATTCAGGAATGTTTCAATTTCATTCGCATCTGCCAACTGCGGCGGTTGCGACTGGCGTTCCAGGATCACCCGGAAGTCTCGGCGATTCTTGCGCAAGACGATCTCGACAAGCCCGGCCGCATCGCCGTCACCATGCCGGAGCTGCTTGAGCAAGTGCGGGCGGTCGATGCCAACGCCGCGCGCCTGATGCAATCGATGCTGGAATCGCATCACCTCAAGCTGGTCTTGAATATGGTGATGAAGAAAGATGACATCAAAGAAGGCTTGGCGATTCAAACGGCGGCGGCGGAGTTGCTTTCGCTCGAGGTTGATTATCTTGGTTTCATCACCTATGATCCCAGCGTGCGCACTTCTGTGCGCGAGTTCAAGCCGTTTCTGCTGGAAGCGCCGAATTCGCCCGCCTCACAGGATTTGGCGAAACTGATCAGCGTCAAGATGCTCGGCAACAAATCCCTGTTCAAAAATTTTTGGGAAAAGCGCAAATTACACCGGCAATTGCAGGAACAGCGCGCGGAATATCCCGAGTTGAATTTGCAGCAGCAAGCGCCGATCTGCTCGATCAAATGCTTTTATTGGGGCGATTGTGAGTATCAAAACGGCGGGCATCCCTGTACCGTGCGGCATCTCGAATCGATTTTCAAATCGTGAATCTCGCCTGGCAATGGCGTGAAGGGAGAGCATGTTCACCTCAGACTTACTCAAAGATAAGTTCGCGCTGATCACCGGCGGCGGTTCGGGTCTCGGGTTATCCATGGCGAAACGTTTTGCCGGGTTGGGCGCGCGCCTGGCAATCTGTGGGCGCAACGCCGAACGTCTGGCAGAAGGTGCGCAAGCCATTCAAGCTGCCGGCGACCGTGAGGTGATTACGTTTGTTTGTGATGTGCGCGACCATGACGCCGTAACACAAGCCCTGGACGCGCTGGTCGAAAAACACGGCCTGCCCGATATTTTGGTGAACAACGCAGCGGGCAATTTTCTCGCAGCCACCGAGGATCTATCGCCCGGCGGTTTTGATGCGGTCATGAAAATCGTGCTCTATGGCACGTTCAATTGCACGCAGGCGCTCGCGAAAAAATGGATCGCGGCGAAACGCGGCGGTAACATTCTCAATATCGTCACGACCTATGCCTGGAACGGTTCGGCGTTCGTTGTGCCCTCCGCCTGCGCGAAAGCCGGCGTGCTGGCCATGACGCGCTCACTGGCCGTGGAATGGGCAACTTACGGCATTCGTCTCAATGCCATTGCGCCCGGACCGTTTCCCACTGAAGGCGCGTGGAAGCGTTTATTACCAACCAAAGAAGTTGAAGAAAGCGCCAAGAAGCGCATTCCGCTGGGCCGCTTTGGCGAGCACGAGGAGTTGACCAACCTGGCCGCTTTTCTGGTGGCGGACGGCGTCGATTTCATCACCGGCGAGGTGGTCACGATCGACGGCGGTGAAGCGCTCGCCGGCGCCGGGCAATTCTCACAATATTTGCAGCATGACCGGCAGCAATTCAAGCGGGTGTTGCAGATGATGCGTGGAAAATAACGTTACGCTTGTTGCTGGCATCAATTCTCCCTCGACTTTAAAACTTCCGCCAGACGATCCGGGTAATTCGTAATGATGGCATTGACGCCGAGATCGAGCAGTTTGTTCATCAGCGGCTTTTCATTCACCGTCCACACATGCACTTCTTTCCCGGCGGCGCGCGCTTTTTGCACGAATGCGGCATCCACCAGGCTGTGATGTGTGCTCAGCACCTCGACATTACCCGAAAAAACTTCTTCTCGATATTCCCGCGGCCCAAAGATGTAGCCGACGCTCAGCTCCGGCGCGAGACGTTTGATCTCGTCTGCGACCTCAAAGCCAAACGACGTGACGATACACTCCTGCTCAAACTGTTCGCGGCGAATCGTTTCCACCACCAGTTGCGCGATGTTGCGCTCGTGGCCGTGTAATTTGACTTCGATATTCAACTTGATTTTGCCGCGCACGAGCGCTATCGCCTCGGCGAGCGTGGGCAGCGGTTCGCCCGCAAATTGAGCATTGAACCAACTGCCCGCGTCGAGCATCTTGAGTTCCGCCAGATTTTTTTGCCACAAGAGGCCGCGGCCGCTGCTGGTGCGCGCGAGCGAATCGTCATGAAACAGCACGAGCTGATCGTCGGCGGTTTGTTGCACGTCGATTTCCGTCATTTGCGCGCCCATCTCCATCGCCAGGCGAATGGCCGCCAGAGTGTTTTCCGGCGCATGCCCGGAGGCGCCGCGATGGCCGCAGTTGATTGTTGTTTGCAAATGTGCAGGCATTTTATTACCCTCCGGTTGACAAGTTATCAAAAATAGACAGGTGAGAATTCCTGCGATTCTTCCGCAGAGAAAGCCGTCATGCCGAAATTTTCGCTTTGAACGGGTCATGATTTCTCCAAAGTTTATTCCAACCCTGCCGCCGCGTTTGACGCATCTCCTTGCGCTGATCCGCCACAAAACTGTTTCTCTGCCGCACGCGTTTGCCCTTTCCCTCTGTTGTCATGTTGCGGGGTTTTTGCTGCTTGCCTTTTTTGTGAATGTTATCGACAAACCGGCGGCGACTTTTGAGCCGGTGCTGTTCGAGTTGCTATTGCTCTCCGAACATGGAGAAGAAGCGCGTGTGCAAACGCAGAAATCCGAGCGGCCGCAATCCGCCGCACTCGTCACTGAGAGAGATTATCTTCAGACCCCGCGCAACACGGTTTCCAACCCAACATATGCCTCGCCTTCGGGAGAAGCATCAACATCTGCGCCGGACAATCTAACTCCAAATCCAGACGCGCACAATAGTTTTGTCGCAGCGCCTCCGCTCGATTTGGATATTGACGTTGTTCCGCGGCAACCACAAAAGCTTTTGCCGGTGATGGCGCCGGCAACGCTGCCCATGCCTGCGCGCGAACGTTCCCGGCTGGAAAAAATCGTGCATAAACTGGCCGCGAAACTCGCGCCGAGTGATTCTTCTTTCGAATTCACGGAGAAGGGAACGACCTACACCGCGCGCATGCGCCATCTGCCGGCGCAAAGCGCGACAGCGCTTGATGAGATTCATCTTGAAATCTCGCGCAAAGAAAACGGTTCGGATCTCACTACGGATATTCGCTTGCGGCGTTTGGCGTTTTCACATTTTGCGCAATTTGTGGATATTTGGAATCCGCGCGTTGCCGTGCACAACGACGAGCTTGACGGGCGTTTTCACTCCAACACCTCGTTTGCGGTCAGCAGTAGCGGCCGCACACAACCGAAATTTCGCGGCAAAGTCACGACCGCCGGCTTTGAAATCAAATCCGGCGACGCGCGCCCGTTCCTCGACGAGGCCGCAATTTTTCTGGC
>QEVD01000112.1 GCA_003576975.1 Candidatus Zhuqueibacterota bacterium | reverse complement strand
CCTTGATCGACAAATTGCATTAGCAAGACACCGGTCAACAACTTTGTGATTGAGGCCATCCACGTGGGCGTGTCAACCGTCATCGGCGAGCCGTCTGGCAGTGTGCCAAAGGCTTCATGAAAGATCATGCGCCCTTGATGCGCCAATAAGGCCGTGAACGGTTCGCTAGCATCTCGCGCCCAATCCCGGCAAACCGAGCGAATCTTTTCGAGATCGGATGCTGTGTAAGGCGAGGCCTCATTGCTCGCCTCAATGAGTTCACGCGCCACCGGGCGGGCGTGACGCTGAGGCGGATTGAAGAAATCGGTTGCGCGTTTAGCCCCTCCTGCTTCCGTTTGAAGCGAATCCACCATTGCCGGTCGCGCAAACGCGGGCTGTCGAGGCCATGTTGCGTTGTATCCATTTCCGCAAGGCCGGCAAGAAAAATCGCGGCGTCTGGGCTGGTTTGTAAATAGAAAAGCAGGTTGCCGAATGAATATGCGCGAAAATTGTTTTGATATTTTTGCCAAAGCGCAGGGGAAATTCCCAGCGCTGGCAGCGCATTGATCTGAATCGAAACATCGCCGCCATAATCATCCAAAGCAATGGGCGCGCAATAAAGCGTGAGATAACGTTTGATCGTGAATCCGTCCGGCGTCACACCTTCTGCTACAGCAGCATAGCGCCCGGCCGCCGTCGCGCGCTCCACGCGGTTCATGTTTTTGTCGTAATAACTCACGCGCAATGCAAATTTCCCCAATTCGTTGTCAACCATCGCCGGGCGTTTCCATTGCACCCCGGGAAGTTTTCCGGGCGGAAAAACATATTGCTCGGCGAGCAATTCTTCCTCCAAAAACGCTTTGATGCGCTTTTCGGTGATCGCGCGCAAAGCAACCGTATCCACCGTTTCGCCGTTCAGTCTGAGCACCACAGCATCGTTTTCATGCTGCTGTTCGCGCGGGATGGTCAGGCGCGCAACGGCCAAGTCGCTTTCAAGCTCAAACGCTTTCTCGCCAAGTTGCTGCCTTCCGAAAAAAGCGGCAATGCTCTGGCCGGTTAAGTTGGCGTGCGCAAAAAGTTGCAGCTCGGCGTCGCCGAGATTCCAAAATTTCAACTCGAGAAAATTCGTTTGCTTTCCCGCTTACGCAGGAAGGCCAGAGCGTCGGTGTAAGCAAAGGTTCTATACCAAATTTCTTTAGCAGCCGTGACGCCGGTAATTTTAATACTCGCTGCCAGGCCGGCGCGCACCCAAGTTACCGGCACGCGCAACGTCATATAACCAAAATAAGCGCGATTATGATTTTGATATACCGCGGTGAATGCCAGACGAGACCCGGCCTCTCCTTCAACCTGCCAAGCCGGTTGCATCAGCGATGAAAAAACGAACTCATGCTTATCGTTGAGCGTGATCCGGAATTTTTCTTCACCCAAGTTGCTGCCGAGGCCACAAGCCCACACGAATGTTGCATGCGTACCCGCCCAGCGTGGAGGAAGCGCTGCCGTCTCCCAAACAATGGAGGCTTCGCTTCCCTGGGTGCGCGCCACAAAGGCCGAAGCCGGCGCGCCCTCGCTGCGATGTGAGGGATAGGGCGCTGGCGTCCCCGAAAGCATCCGCGCATAGCCTTCGAACCAATTCGCGGAATCCTCCTGGGCGCGAAAATGCAAACGCGCCGTGGCCCGCATGTCGATTTGCGCGTGGGCTGATAAAGCGGCGCAACTGGCGGCGACGGCAATAAAAATCCGAACTTGTTTAAGGACGTTCATTCCCGGGGGTCATTCAGCAAAAAAATCAATCCGTACTTTCATGCTCATACTCTTGCCCGTTTTCGAATATCTTCACAGACGAGCAAGAGCATGAACGCATGAAGGCCTAATCGTCAAGCGCTACAACGTTGCGTCGCAGCAAACCTCATTCGGCAATTTATTTCATCAAAACCAGCTTGCGCACTTGCACGTTGCCGCCGGCTTCCAAGCGGTAGAGATAAACTCCGTTGGCCAGATGCGACGCCTCGAAAACGACGGTATGCGAGCCGGAAGCCTTCCATTCATTCACCAGCGTCGCGAGGGTTTGGCCAAGAATGTTTTGCACGTCCAATTTAACGTGCGCAGGCCGGTTCAATGCAAAACTGATTTTTGTGCTGGGATTGAACGGGTTCGGATAATTTTGATGCAGCGCAAAGCGCTCCGGAAGGCCGCTGCTATTTTCTTCGACTCCGGTAACCAGATCATTGTGATAGATTGTCAAACCGTCGGCGCGTTCGGTAACGTAAGCATAGCCGCCCACCGCAACGACACCGCGCGCATCCGAAGGGCCGTCGTAATAACCAACTTCTTGCGGACTGGCAGGATTGCTGACATCGATCACACGCAGGCCGGCGCCTTCCGCCGCGACATAAGCGTAGTTGCCATCGACGGACGCGATGTAGCTATAACCGCCGTGTGTAACACTACCCACTTGCGCCGGCGCTGCGAGATTCGAAATATCATATACCAGCAACTTATCGCCGTCCGGGATGTAGGCATAATTTCCTGCGATGCCAAAGCCTTCGTTGCCCGTGGAAAAGCTCGCGGTTTCGCCGCCATGCACGGGATTGGCAGGATTGGTGACATCATAAAAACGAATTTTGCCATAATCGGTGATCGCGGCAACATTGCCAAAGGCCGCCACATTTTCACCATAAAGCGCGGGAACCGATTTCAACCAAACCGGATTTGCCGGCGCTGTAATATCCAAAACTACCAGGCCGCTATCACTGGCGGCAACATAAACATAATTTCCACTGATGGCTACGCCTCGCGCGCGCGGCGTAGCGACATTTGTAACTTCCACAGGCTGGCTGGGATTGGAAACATCGATCACACGCACACCGGCGTCGCGATCGGCGATATACGCATGATTATTGCCTACCACCACAGCGCGCGCATCGCCGGGCGTGTCAATCTCACCAAGCAATGCCGGATTGTTGGGATTGGCGACATCGATGATGCGCAGGCCGGAAGTGCCATAGGCGACATACGCTTTGTTATCCAAAACGAATAACGTATACGCTGTACCACTGGCGGAGGCCACAATATTAATCGCGCCGGATTCCGAGGGTGAAGCGGGATTGGACACGTTAATGGCGCGCAGACCGGCAGTACGGTCCGCAACAAAAATATGCCCAGTTGGTGAACCGTTGATCGTAATTGCGCCGAAGTAAACCGAAGCCGCGCGGCCGGGCGTGTCATGCAGCGCGACTTCAGCGGGCGCCGCGATGTTCGAAACGTCGATAATGCGCATGCCGGAATCGCCGTTGGCAATATAGCCGTAGTTGCCGTCAAACACGATGCGCGCCGTGCGGAAACCCGTATCCATCGTGGTCACAAACGCCGGGCTGGCAGGATTCGTGACGTTGACAACATCCAGGCCCAGATCAAAATCGCAAACATATAAATGCCCGGCGCGAACGTTGGCGTATTGATGATAACCCCGCGCGCGATATTGCCCGGCGACTGTGGGCACGGCAGGATTCGAAATATTCACGATATGGCTGCGCGAGCCGGCGGCGATGTAAGCATAGGGCGCGGAAATCACCACGCTTTCGCAGTATTCCAGCGTATCAATGCCGGCAACAAATGTGGGACTCGCCGGGTTGCTGATGTTGTAAATCTGCAAGCCCAAACCGCCGGCTGCCACGTAGGCGTTGGTGCCGCTGGTTGCCAAACCTTCACAGGTGCTGCCGATGTTGACGGTCGAAACGACCGAGGGCGTGGTGGGGTTTTGAACGTTGATCAGCCACATTCTCGGGCCACCCACGACCACCAGATGCTGCACGCTGTTGATGGAGGTGCGCACGATATCTTCGATGATGTTCGGTAACGTTACACTCGCAACTTTCAGCGGGTTGGCGGGATCAGAGAAACTTGCGATTTGCAATTTTTCGCCCACGGCATAATAAACCAACGAGCCGGCGGCAAACACCGCTTTGGATTCGCCCTCACCCTTGCCGAAATTGCCGGCGGCGGTAACATTTAAGGCATCTTGCGCAAATGTCCCTGAGGCGACCAGCGAAAAACAGCAAACGATTGCGCCGCGCGCCCATTGTTTCAAGCGCTTCATGTTCGACCTCCTTAAGCTTGATAAGGATCACAAAAAACTAGGTTGATTGTGGTGCTGCAAAAAATTCTGGATCTCGAGCAGATGCGGCGCGGAATTCATGGCGCCAATTTTTGTGACGGACAGCGCTGCCCCTGCGGAGGCCAACAGCTCCGCCTCTTGCAACGACCGCATCGGCAGCAAAAAAGCGCTGAACGATCCGCTAAAAACATCGTTCATCGACGATGATGAAGTCCGTGCCGGTAGGCTCGTGATGATCGCGTGTGACAAAATCACAATTAACCCCTCCTCTTGCAGGCGCTGCATGGCTTCATGCCAGAGTTCATCATTGCCTACGCATCTCACGAACCAAACCTGTGCGCCGGCGCGCGCGCCGCGACCACGGTTTGATTCGCGCCTTTGCCGCCGGCAGTCATCGAAAATTTTCCACCGACGATCGTCTCTTCCGATTGCGGAATGCGATTGGTTTTAATGGTCAGGTCTGTATCATAACTTCCGACGATGACGACTTTGTTGGGCATGATGGCGGTCAGGTTGAGTTGATCATCTGCAATTCGTTAGCTCTTTGCAAAGAGGCATGAATTCATCACGCGAATCGCAAGCCATCTTAATGGTAGTGTCAGCGGCTCTTGCTCAAAAACCATTCATACAACAGCGGGTTGCTATATGTTTTCGTCCAGGCATCGTGGCCGGTATTGGAATAAATCGTAAAAGTGATCTCGCCGCCACAGTTTCGAAATTGGTCGACCATGCGTTGTCCGGCGGACAGAGGCACAACCTCATCGCGGTCGCCATGAAAAGCCCAAACCGGAATTTCCGTCATGGCGCAAACCTCCCACCCTTCTTCACCGCGCGCTGCGATGGGTGCGGCTGCAGCAAACAAGTTGGGATGGCGAATGCCCATGTCCCATGTGCCGATGCCGCCCATGCTGTAGCCGGTAATATAAACCCGGCGGCGATCGACGGGATAACGCGCCAAAACTTCCTCAACCAACTTCCGGATGAGCAAATCGGTGCGATCATAATACCATTCGGTATTTGCCGGGCATTGCGGTGAAATGACAAAGAACGGAAAATCATTGTTGCCGTCGAGAATGCGCGGCAAGCCTCCTGCTTTCAAGCGGAGCAAATCACTACCGCGCTCGCCGATGCCGTGCAGCGAGATGATCACCGGGAATTTACCGTCCTGCACCGCGCGTTGGTTTTGGGCGCGAAACAAGAGATAATTCAACGAGCTTGGATTATAGACTTCCTCTTGCACGAGGGGCGGCGGAGGCGGCTCGGGTTCCGCCACAAAAACCAATGAGGCTGCGCTGCCGGGCGTGTCAAAACGGCTTAATTGCACCGGCGCTGCCGGATTGGAAAAATCAAAGATGCGAATGCCCTGGTCGCCGTTTGCGACGTAACCCAAATTTTCCGCAAACACAAGGCGCGATACTTGCGGCCCGGTTGCCGCTGAGGCTGTGAATTGCGGTGATGCCGGATTGGTGAGATCATAAATCTGCAAACCCAGATTATAATCGCACACATAAGCAAAACCCCGATGCAAGCCGGCATACTGATGATATCCGCCGGTTGCTGCGGTAATCTTGCTCAACCAAAGCGGTTGTTCCGGATTGGCAACATCAAGAACGTGGGAACGGTTACCGGCCGCCAAGCATGCCAGCGAATTTTCCAGCATAATGCTTTCGCAATAGGCCAGCGAATCAATAGCGGCCAGCAACACGGGATTAGAGAGATTCGCCAAATCAAAAATTTTATATCCAGCCTCGCCTGCGGCAAGGTGAACAATCGCGCCGTCAACCGCGACGCCCTCACATGTGCCGCCGACCTCGATCGTTCGCGCAAGTTGCGGATCGAACGGGTTATCGACATTGACAATGAACACGCGCGGCCCTCCGGCGGCAACCACGTGCGGTTGTCCGGACAATTCAATGCCGGATAGATCGTTGACACGTTCGGGCAATGTGAGTTGTGCAATCGTTTGCGGATTTTGGGGATCGCCAAAATTCGCAACGCGTAGTTGTGCGCCAACGCCGAAATAGACAATCGTGCCAGCGGCATATACTGCCTGCGCTTCTCCCTCGCCCTTGCCAAAATTGCCCAGCCGAGTAACATGCGCTGCTTGCGCACACAACTTTTGTGGTAAGAACAAAAACGAACTCACATAGATAGTCAGGCAGCAGAGCAAACGGCTAACGAACAAAGCGATCTCCTCTTCACCAAATGTGGAAAGGCGCCGATCCGCGAAATCCGGCAGAACGACTTCTTAAAACGCCAGGCCGAAGGAAAACATATGCACCTGCGACAACGCGCCAAAATCGGCAAAGGCATAATTCGCGCTGCCGGATAAATTCGAAACGGCATAGTTCACACCGGCGCCGAAGGTCAAGCCTTGCTCGTCATAATTGAAGCGATACCCCGCGCGCAGAGCAAGCTTCCGCTCAAAAAAATATTCGGCACCGAGATGAAACCGCTCCGGACCATCGTTGGGATGATCACCATCAAGCGCGACCGTGACCAAATGCGGGCTTTCCTTTTCATTCAGGAAATCCATGGCCAGGCCTACGCGAAAATCGATCGGCATGCGAATATCATCCGGCTCGGCTTGATACTGTTCACTCCAGCCGGTGAGATGCGAGTCCGGTCCGAAATTTCGCGCACTCATCGCCAGACGCAGGCTTTTGAAACCGGTGTAATAAACCGTGCCAAAATCGAGCGACCAATTCGTCATGCTCAATTCCGCAATTTTTTGCTGCAGCCAGCGCACGCTGCCGCCCATCGCGAGTTTATCGGTGATTTTGCGGCCGAAGCTCAAGCCCAAAGCCATGTCGCGCGCGGAAAAAAAGCTGCCGGTGACGAGGGCGTCGGTGCGATTTTCGCTGGGAATCAGACTGTTTATGGTTTCCGGAATATCGCCATAATCCAGCGTCACAAAACTGAGCGCAAAAACACCCAGGCCGTCGACATTGGCGGCAAACGCAGCGGATTGATGCGTGATATCTGCGATCCAGCGCACGGTGTTGAGTTGCAAATCATATTTCGCCACGCCCGCCAGCGCTGCCGGGTTGCCCAGCACGGCATTGGCATCGCTGCGCGAAATCGCGGTGAACGCGCCGCCCATCGCGGCCTGGCTGGGATCCGGATTGATTTTCAAAAACTGCCAGCCCGACTGCCCGACGCGCTCGATGTCATTGGGAGGAATACCGACTTGTGCAAGCAGCGGAGAGGCAACATGAATTAAGCCGGAGGCCGCTAACAATAAGCAAAATAGTGTCGTCTTCTTCATGCGTGTTCTCCATCCATTCGCCATTCATTTACGAGTCAACATTCTTTTCCAATGATGAACGATCAATGATCAATGGCCAATGAATAATCGCCAAATTTGATTGAGTTAGAACTGCAGCGCAATGCTCCTGCGCCAGGGCTTCTGTCTCTTCATTTCACAATCGCAAATTTTCCCACATACGATTGCCCCTCCTGGCCGGAGACCTGCGATTCAACATGATAAATATAAACTCCGGGCGCGACGCCCAACATCCAGCGATTGAGTTGATAATCCAATTGCCGGATGCTACCCCACGAAGTCGAGCCGCTGCCATCATCGTGTTTGATCTCTTGCACCAGATCTCCGGTGAGCGTATAAATTTTGATCACACATTTGGCGGGCAGGCCGATGAACTCCATGCGGAAGCGTTCGCCCTGGCCCAGCAAGCCGCTGTGCTGCCGAAACGGATTGGGCACGACATAGACATGGCGGGGAAAATCCGTATTCGGCGCGCGAAACGGATAAACCGGAAAACGATTGTTGTTCACTTTGCCGCTTTCATATCCGTCGGTATCATAACTCGTCACGCAATAATAATTGCCCACACCAAAAGGCAAATTGCTGTCGACAAACTGCACGTTGCCATCAACAATTTGCGCAGACTCTTTGGGAATCTCGGCAATCAGCGTCCAGGGGCCGATGGTGAAATACGAGGAACGATACACGCGGTAGCCGGCGAAATCATTCACGCCTTTAAGCGGATCGCGATAGCTTTCTGGAATCGGCGGCCATGCGATTGCAACCTCTCCAGGCCCGGCCGTCAGCGTCAGGCTGTTCTCCCCATCGGTGGGCGTCATGGGGGGATGATAAGCAGGCAGATAGAAATTGCGATGCAGCTCGCGCGCCGCGCGCACATTGGCCAGCAAGGAATCGCGCGAGGCGGTTGCCAGCAGATCAATGTTCTCCACACCGCCTTGCACGATTTTGGCGCGATCCATTTCGCCCATCACCTCGGCGAACACCAGCACAATCGAGGCAAAAGGAGGCAACTCCAGCGGCCCAACACTCAGCAATAACTCCGGACGGCGCTCATATTTGGTTCCACCCTCTCCGCCGGCCGCGCGCGCCTCATCCCAGGAACGCCGCGGTTGCTGATGCGTCATCACTTCTTTAAAACGCGGCGCCTCATCTACTTCTTGAATGAACATGATGTCTTCGCGCGCGGCGCCTTCGGTCACGCCCTGACCGGTGTGTTCCAAAATATTCTGATAAACCCGCGCGCCGGAAGAATCCAGCACAACGGCGGCGAAATAGCCGGCGGCATCCAGCTCGGTTTCGCGCGTGCCCGGAGAGCGAATATCGCGTGAGTCGGAAATATCGCCGCGCTGCGGGCCGACGCCGAACGTCCATTGCACCGGCGTTTCATCTTGAAAGTTGAAGCTCTGATGATCATAAAAATAGAAGAGCTGATGCGCTGCATCCCAGCCGTATTTCTCGTCGCCGCGCGTGCCCGAGCGTTGCGTCACGCGAACGCCGTAACGCATGCCGAAATGCAAATCGCTGATCGTGGCAAACTCGGTGTTGGTGATCGTGACCTGATGAATGATGAAATCATCGTACTTGGGATAGCTCCACACCATGCTGCGCCGCGAAATGTCCACTTCCAAGCCGTTGACGTGATGGCCGCCGGTGACAATTTCTTCGCCCCAGGTGTTGAGATCAGCCAGATTGTAGTTTTTTGTTAAGGTCGCTTCTTCAATGGGAAAAACGTTTTCGCCGGAGGGAAAAAACCGGGAGTTGAGTGTGTAGGCATAAGCGCGGCCGCCGCGCACACCATAAATCGCATAACCCGCGGCCTCGGCATAATTCAAGGCATCGTTGATGTTCGTGCCTTTGGAATAACCGGGATAATCCAGCGTGTGAAAGCCGTTTTCCGTTTCCGTGGGATCGCCGTATTGCAACGAATTCCACACCGTTGCCCACAGCTTCCCGCGCGTCAAAGTCTGCTTGCCCCACGTCACTTGCCCGTGCACCACGTCGCCACAAACAAACAGCGCAATTATGATTGCCGCAATACGCCACCCTAACGGCAATTGCCACAACCGAGAAAAATGAGTCAATGACTTCATGAAGGCTCTCCACACATCGCAGGTAACAGCAGTTGGATTGAATGCAAACGTTTGCACAAATTTAGTTCTATTACACGTAAACTCTTTGCTCTAAAGGCAAAACTTTGCGGGTTCTTTGCGCCTTCGCGTCTTTGCGTGAGGTTTTTCTTTTTGGTTGCGGCTCGTCCGCGTTGTGAGCCAGCAATACAGCGTGAAAGCGCCAACACATTTCTACCATAAATCAGAACTCTGTCTTAAACTGAAAAAACCATTGCCGTGGCGGCACTTCGTAGGAATACCACTCCCACTCATCATCCTCCCCCGAAAACCAATTCGGCGGCAGACGATCACGCTCGGGTAAATTAGGATTTTGATGCCAGCGCACCAAATCGTCGCCATAAACCAAACGCAAAAATTTCGAATTGAAGAGATTGCGGACTTCCATGCTCAACTCGGTGTGCAAGCCAGCCCACTTGAACCCTTTGGTCGCCTTCACATTGGTTTGATAATAACTGAACCAGCTCCGGTTGTTGGGCTTGGTGGAAATATCGCCGGGCGCATGATAGGTGTAGGGCTGGCCGCTGCGCCACCAAAAATAAACATTCAAATTAAAATCGCTGAGCGGCTTCACGCCGGCCAGCTTCGGCCCGCGCCCCGGCTCGATGTACAAATTCGCCCAGCTTTTGATGCGATGAAAGCTGCTCCATGCCCCCTCGCCTTGGCGCAAACCTTTCGGCACATTCACACGCACCGAGCCGGGCTGATGCAATTGGCTAAAGCCGACTTCGCCGTCGAACGACCAAAAAATATCATGGCTCGCACCGAAATTGAGCGGGCCCTGAAAACGCGAATCCAGCTTGGTTTCAATGCCGCGCACGTCGGAATAGCCGGAGTTGCTCAACATCAGCGCTTTGGTGGTGTTGTATTGCGCGGCATACACGCCGGTGATGACGTTGGCTTCTCGGCTGGCATCTTTGTAATAGCCAGTGAGATCGAGCTTCAAGCGATTAGCAATGTTGTAATCCACTCCCAACTCATATTGAATGGTGCGCTCGAAACTCATCTCGGCATTGCCATACCAGCCCTGCCATTCTTCCATGTAGGTGATTTGATCGGCATAGGGATCGAGCACCGTGCTCATGTCTTCCGTATAATTCACAAACGGAAAGCCGAACATTTTCGTCCACGACGGGCGCTGATAGAAATGGCCGTATACAAAATGCAACACGGAATTTTCGCTAATGGGATGCGAGATGCCCAAACGCGGCGAAAACGCCATTTGCAATTTCGTGCGCTCAAGCTCGGGATTGCCGGGATACCCCAACGGCTTGCTCGGATCATGCCCGGGCGTGGTGGGTTGCATCGCCAACGGATCATAGCGATTCTTGGGCGCGGAACGGTTTTGATGAAAAAAATCCAGACGCACGCCGGCATTCACCACCAAGCCGGGAAACTCCATTTTATCTTGCGCATACACATTGCCTTCGTAAGGCTTGCCGTCGAACACGTTCAACAAATTCCAGCGATTGCCGCCTTCGTAAACGCCCATAAAATGGCGATAGTTGAAATCAAATTGCCGGAATCCTACGCCCGTTTTCAACTGATGATGCGCCGTGATTTGGCTGGTGTAATCGGCTTTGAGCTGGAACACTTCGCTCTGGTTGTCGGTGAACGTATGAAAAAAGCCCTGTTCGAGAAAGCGATTGACCATCTTCTGCGTGTCGTCGCGGCGCGACCATAAACTGTCGGCAATGATATGATCGCGATCGGAACGATCCATCTTGTCACGTAAATAGCTCAGATTGATTTCATAAAAAGATTTGCTGTTAAGCGCGTGCGTGAAGCGCGCATAGATTTGCGACCAGCGGCGCAACTCCGGCCATTGGCGATAAATCGCGCCCTCGGGATTATATTTCGCGCGCGCGTATTGCTCGTCCACCCGCATCGGCGCCAACCAGGCCGATTCCTGCGCCGACTCGATGGTGTTGAAATTGACCGCCGGATAATCCGCGCTTTCGTAGCCGCCATAAAATCCGCCCAGGCGCAATTTGAGCGACGGTGAAAATTTATAGTTCAAATAGCCTTGAAAGTTGAATTCGGGATTGTACGGCAGAGATTGCGGGAAAATGCTCACGCCTTTTTTGTAACGGCCCGAAGCGAGAAAACTCAAATCCTTCGTCAACGATCCGAGCAGCGTTGCTTCGATTTCCGGTTCGGCGCGCTCGGCATATTTTGACAGTGTGCTGTTGGGCGTAATCGACTTGCGCCACGCCGACAGCAAGGAATCGGGGTTTTGGCCGTAAAACGGGCCGCTGTTGGGATCTTGCGATTGTTGTGTCCAATAGTTCAGATCGAAAAATTTATAATCGTAGTTTTCTTTGCTGTAAAAATTCGGACCAAAATGATATTTGCCTGCCGGGCGCAAGCGCGTGATCACCGTGCCGTGCAGCCCCTCGCCCGCTTCCTTGGTAACAATGTTGATCACCGCGGAACGGCCCTCGCCATATTCCGCATTGTAGCCGCCGGTGAGCAACGAAATTTGTTCGATGGTCGAGGTGTTGAACCCGGTATAATTATCGGAAAGCAAACCGCTGTTCACGCTGAGATTGTCGAGCATGTACACCGCTTGCACGATGGAACTGCCGCGAATATACGTCTGCGTCTCCCCGCGCGTCCAGGCCACCGAGGGCGGCGAGCTGATGATGCCGGTTTGAATTTCAATTGCTTCCTTAACCGTGCGCACCCAGGATCGCTTCATCTCTTGAATGGTCATCACCTGCTCGCTGGCCGTGAGATCATGTTCGATCGCCGGCCGCTCCGCCGTCACTGTAATCATCTCGCCTTCAATCAACGCCGGTTTGAGCGCCGCTTGCAGTTGTGTCGTGCGATCGGCATGCACCAACACGTCAGTTTGGGTTATTCTCTCATATCCGAGGTAGGAAAACGTGACGGCATAAACGCCAGGAGGAACACTCAAAATAAAAAATTCGCCTTTTTGATTGGTGGAAGCGCCCAGAGTCGTTCCTTCAATGAAAACGATTGCACCAAGCAGCGGCTCTTTGGTTTGCCGGTCCGTAATCACCCCGGCAATTTTGCCGGTGGTTCCGGCAAAGGCGGTGACGGACAAACAGGCCGCGAGGCAACACGGCACGAGGAAAGAAAAACAGCGAGGCGCGTTTCTGTTCATCGGAAACTCCATGCAAATGAAACGGGACAGCAACTCATGAAGCTTGCCGGACAAGGGCAAGGGAAGATCTGCGCATGACGGAATCCCGCACGATCAAACGCGGCTCCAACAAAATGCGGCGGCGCTCGCCGTTCGGCGCGCGCAAGCGGCGAAACAGCAACTTCACCGCCATCTCGCCCATTTTTTCCACGGGCTGCGCCACCGTGGTCAAGGCGGGAGAAAGATAAGTGGCAAAACTGGGGTCGTCAAACGTGATCAGAGAAACATCCTGCGGCACACGATAATGATCTTCTTTCAGCGCTTCCAACGCGCCCATCGCGATCAAATCGCCGGCCGTGAAAATCGCAGTGGGCGGCTCTCGCAGTTTGAGCAGGAGCTTGGTTTCCAAATAACCGTTGTAGTTGCGAAAATCATCGCCTACAATCAATCGTTCGTCGAGTGGAAGATTGCTTTCCTGCAAAGCCTGTTTATAGCCCTGCAAACGGCCTTCGTTGACATAGGTGCCGGACAGGCCTTGAATAAAGGCAATGAGACGATGGCCCTCTCGAATCAAGTATTGCGTGGCGAGATATGCGCCGCGAAAATTATCGACGCTTACCGCATCCACCGCGAGCCTGTCAAAGCAGCGATCGACCATCACCCACGGCACACCGGCGGTTTCGATCTGCTTTAAATGATTCGCCTCTTGTCCGACCGAGGCGATAATCAAACCGTCGACTTTCTTCTCCAACAAAATTTTTATGGATTCCGCTTCGATCGCCGTGTTTTCATCGGCATCGTAAACGAAAATGCTGTAGCCGGATTTGCGCAATTCTCCGGCAATGCTTTTGACCAGCGTTGCAAAAAAGGGATTGGAAATATCCGGCACGATCACGCCGATTTCGTGGGTTTGATTGAGGCGCAAGCCACGCGCGAGCTTGTTTGGGCGATATCCCAGCTCTTCCGCGGCTTTACGAATCAATGCTTTGGTGGCAGCGCTGATTTTGTATTTATTGGAATGGTCGTGGAGCACACGCGAGACGGTGGAAACCGAAAATCCCGTTTGTTGCGCAATCTCGAGTAAGCGGGCACTCATGAAGCGGCCTTTTGGTTAC
>QEVD01000727.1 GCA_003576975.1 Candidatus Zhuqueibacterota bacterium | reverse complement strand
CACTCTCGGCGAGGCCGAGCAATTTGCACTGAGCCAAGCCGGTGATCAACTAGCGTTCCGCGACGGCGCGGTGCCGGTCACACCGCCCGCGCGCGGCAGCTACATTCGCATCGATTCAACGGAAATGTTTTATCGCTATGTCAGCCCGGATTCCGGCAATTACAACGTTTCGTTCTCAGATGTCGGCGACGGCCGCGGCGCATATCGTTTCCGCAGTTTTGGAAACTATGAATTCGTGGGCGAAAATCGCGGGCGCTATTTGCCGGTGATTTTGTTGACGCCGGCGCAGCGTCATGATGTCGTTGATAACCGCTTGGCGCTGCAGCCCTGGCGCGGCGTGTCATTGATCAACGAACTGGCGCTCAGTAATCTCGATCAAAATCTCTATTCGTCTCTTGACGATGGCGATAATCAAGGCCGCGCCTGGCTTACCGCATTGCAAATTGAGCAAAGGCCGCTGCAATTCAGCAAAACAAATTTGGGACAGTTTGCATTGCAGTTGCAGTATCGTAGCAAAGACGCGCGTTATCGCGACATTGATCGCAGTGATGTGGTGGAATTCAATCGCAAATGGAATTTGGCCAACTCCGCAGCAATCAGCGATGAGGATTTGCTGGAATCGCTGGTGACTTACATCCCCGTCACCGGCTGGCGCTGGCAGGGCAGTCTCGGCAGCCTGTCGCGCGGCCGCTCGCAAAGCTCCTCGCGCTGGGAAATCAACACCAGCTTGCGGCGCAAAAGCTGGCCGGAGCTGAATTATCGCATCGAAAATATTGCCCGCGAAGAAACGCCGGCAGATTCTCTACAAAACTTCCTCGCAATGGATTCCGATTGGCTGCGGCAACGCGGCAATGCCAGTTGGAAGATCGGGCGATTTACCCCGCTCGCGGGTTATGAAGCGGAAGATCGCAAAGAAATTTTCGCCGATTCACTCGGCGGCTTCCGCTTTCGCAGCGTTACCGGCGGCATGGCCGTGGCGTTGAGCCGGCATCTCTCGGCGCAAGCCTCGCTCAACGAACGCAACGATGATACCCGCACGCCGCAAGGCTTGCAACCGGCCTCCACTTCACAAACACAAAATTATGGCCTGGATTTGAAACAATGGAAAGCGCTGGCGCTGAATCTCAATGTCACACATCGCGAGCGCACGTTTGCGGATGCGACGACGCCGGCAACGCGCAGCGATCTGGCGGATTTGCGCCTCGGCTTGACCCCGTTTCGCCGCGCGCTGAATGCCGACGTGCACTATCAAATCACCAACACGCAAGCTTCGCAGCAGCAGCGCGTTTATTTCAAAGTGGAACAAGGCCGGGGCAATTACCGCTTCGATGCCGAACAAAACGAATATATTCCCGATCCCCTGTTCGGCGATTATGTTCTGCGTTTAGTGAACACTGAGCAATTTATTCCCGTGGCAGAAGTGCGCTTGCGCAGCAACATTCGGCTGACGTTCAAAGAACTGTTGCAGCCACGGGCGCAGCAAAACGGCGAATCCAAGCCTTCACGCCCGTCGTGGTGGAAATCGTATCTCACGCCAATTTCGCTGAATACGTTTTTGCGTTTGGAAGAGAAGACCAAATACCCCGAGGTTTGGGAAATTTATCGCTTGAACCTCTCGCATTTTTTGGATGACTCGTTGACGATCTTCGGAACGCAGAGCCTGCAACAGGAAATTTATTTGTGGGAAAACCGGCGCGAGCAGTC
>QEVD01000111.1 GCA_003576975.1 Candidatus Zhuqueibacterota bacterium | reverse complement strand
GTTTTTCAAACTCGCGGCCTGGACCGCGGATTGTGTGGAGACAGCGGTGAAGGCGGGTGTTGATGCCATCGAGCTTTCCGATGATTGGGGCCAGCAAAAAACGATGCTCTTTAGTCCGGAGATGTGGTGGGACATGGTTTATCCGGCGATGAAGATCATTCTGGATCGCGCCCATGAGCTGCACGTGCCGGTGTTGTTGCACAGCGACGGAGATGTGACGCAGATTCTGGACGGCATCCTCAAACTCGGCGTGTCCGGGCTTCATCCCGTGCAGGAGTCTGCGGGCATGTCGCCCAAAAACGTGCGCGAGTTTTTCGGCAAAAAGGTGTGCCTCATGGGCGGACTTGATACGATTACAGCGTTGCCTGTTATGAATGCCGCGGAAATCCGCTGCGAAGTCGAGCGTGTCTTTGCGCTGCTCAAGAATGACGGTGGTTTCATCTTCGCGGGTTCCCACATGTTTCAGGATGACACGCCGCTCGAAGTGATTGCCGCGGCTTATGAGCCGGTTTTCTTTGTGCTGATTTTTTGCATCCTACAGAATCTTCTGTTTGTGTGAGCCTGTCATCCAAAAGGGAGCTTGTGAATTATCAGGTGCAGTATATGTACTTCACAAGATTCCATACGGAATGACACCCTCTTCATACAAACATTAACCTCTGTAACTCAAATAGAGCTTCTATGTACATCCTCAACAATTCCTCACTCAAGGTTCATATCCTTGATCCGCTTGCTGATCAAGCCCGACTCGGCTGGCGCTTTTGCAGCGGTGGATACATTTATCAGGTTGAAGATGCACGCCATGGATTTTTGCTCAGCGGCCCGGAGTTTCCTGCAAAATATCCCGCTGTCGTGAATGGTCAAGGATTGCCCGAGGTATTTCAATTCACGCTATATCAAGATGAGCTTGAAATTGAAGAAAAAAGGCTCATTATCGGTGTAGGACTTGTCGATAAGCGCGACACAACGCGGCCATACAACCTTTTCAACAATGCACAGGTTCTATCCTTTTGCCAATGGCAAGTTAGGCAAAGCGACACGTATCTGCGCTTTGAGACCACGCAGTCTTTCAAGCAATGGTCGTTTCGCTTGATTCGGGAAGTCGGTCTGCACGAACGCAACCTGCAATCGCGCACGACGCTGCAAAATCTCGGCGATGCGCCTGTGCCTTTCCGCTGGTTCGCACATCCCTTTTTTCCCTTGACGCAGGATTATCGTTGCTGCCGTGTGTCCGGGCTTTCCTTTTTGCCGGAGAATCCGGGATTTAAATTGGACAATGAAGGATATATCGTCATGAACGCCGAGCACAATTGGCAGGAGGGATGCTTCATCAAATTTGCGCATTTGAACGGCGCGTATTTGGAAGCCGAGCAGCGCCACGATCAACTCGGCGAGATTCACACGCGTTGCGATTTTCCGCTTGCGGATGTGGCGATTTGGGCGAACGACAAAACCTTTTCATTTGAGCCGTTTCATCAACACACCGTGCTGCCGCAGGGCGAAAAGCATTGGGAAATCTCCTACCACTTTTGAGGCCGCATGCTCGACTCCATCAAGCAACTCAACTATCTCGATTACATTGTCGTTGTACTTTACATGCTCATGCTCAGCGGTGTGGGCATCTATCTCACCAAATTCAACAAAACCGTCGATGACTTTTTCAAAGGCGGCG
The DNA here is from genome assembly GCA_003576975.1 of Candidatus Zhuqueibacterota bacterium. Classification (GTDB taxonomy): domain Bacteria; phylum Zhuqueibacterota; class Zhuqueibacteria; order Zhuqueibacterales; family Zhuqueibacteraceae; genus Coneutiohabitans. Next base: position 17,426 of record QEVD01000111.1, on the reverse strand, counting down.
GCAAAACACCGTGGTGGATTGCCGGCCTTTCCACTTTTGTTTCCGGGTTTACGGCGTTCATGTTTGTGGCGGCCGCCGGCCACACCTACAAAAACGGCCTCTCGGCGATATTGCTTTTTACCTCGGCGTGCTGGGGCTATGCGCTGGGATATTTTATCTACGCCATTAAATGGCGGCGCGCGCGGCTGTCATCGCCCATGGAGTTTTTGACCAAGCGTTTTTCGCAAGCGACGACTTACTGGTACACCTTGCTCTCGATCCCGCCGGCGATTTTGGGAATGGGATTGGGCATCTACACCTTGTGCATCTTTCTTTCAACCGCGCTCGGCCTGGGCAATTGGCAGCTCAATACCGGCCTTGTGACGCTGAGCGGCCTGGAAGTGACGATGCTGGTCACCGGCGTGGTTTTGTTGATCTACAACAGCGCCGGCGGCCTGTGGGGCGTGATGATTACCGATGTCATGCAATTTCTCGTGATCATCATCATGACGCTGATGATCTTTCCGCTGGCGTTCATGGCGCTCGGCAACGGCGAGGGTTTCGTGGCAGGCGTGCAAAGGCTCCTGACCGAAGCGCCGGAGGGTTATTTTAATTTGGCGGATTTGGCGCGCCGGCCTGGATTTTATCTGGCGTATCTCGTGAACATTTTCATCGGCTACAATGCCGCCTGGTTCATCGGGCAGCGCTATGAAAGTGTTCCCTCCGAACGCGATGCGCGCAAAATGGCGTTGCTGTGCAGCGCGCTCAGCTTTCTCCTGCCGCTGTTGTGGATCGCGCCGGCCATGGCCGCCCGTGTGCTGCTGCCCTCGATGAAAGAGCTTTGGCCGCAACTGGCCGAACCGGCAGAAGCTTCGTTCGTGACGCTCTCGCTCATGTTGCTGCCCAACGGCATGATCGGCGTCACCATGTCGGCGCTGCTGGCCGCGACGACCAGCGCGGTCGATACCGGGTTGAATTATCTCGCCTCGATTCTCGTGCGCGATGTTTATCTGCGCCTCAAGAAAAATTTCAGCCAGCCGGAGCCTTCGCAAAACCAGCAACTGCGCATGGGGCGGGTGATTGTGCTGGTACTTGGCGCCCTGGCCATTGCTTCGGCATTGATCGTGCAAAGAGCCAAGGGAGTTTTTGAATTTGCGTTAATGTATTATTCCTGGTTCACGCCTTCCATGCTCACCCCGGTGATGCTGGGATTCATCTACACCAAGACACCTTCCTGGTCAGCCATTGCCTCGGCGCTTACCGGATTGCTGCTGGTGCTGGCATGCAACGTCGTGTTCGATTTTTCTTCGCACCAATACGAAGCGAATATTTTTGTCGGCGTATTCGCCAGCGCGTTGATTTTTTTCCTTTCTTCGTTTTGGCGGGAACGCGACCCGCAGGCCATCACGCGCATCAAGGATTTTGCGCAGCAGTTGCAGACTCCGGCCCTGGCGACTGAGCGGGGTTGGGACCCGAATACGATGCAATCTTATAAAGTGATTGGGGTATTGACTGCGGCGGTTGGGATTGTGCTGATCCTGCTCACGTCTGTGCCGGCATCCAGCGCTGCGCTTTGGTTGAATGCGATTGCCGGGTTCAGCTCGCTGGCAGTGGGATTGTTGATGGTGTGGTTTTTCAAGAGGAAGACAGGTGAGTAGTCAACTTTTTTATCTAAACTGGATTATTCATAAACCCCAAACCACTAAGACACAAAGACACGAAGAACAGATGTTTGGCAAGCTTTAATGAAGCAACTGAGTTTCTATCAACAAGAACGTCTTCGCAAAACAAATCAAAACTTTTTGTCTTCGTGCCTTTGTGGTCATGAATGATTCAGGTTGGGATTTTCATTATAGCTGTTGGCGCATTTGTCGGCATAGCGAGCGCCATCAGCGTTGCGACTCGCGATTGAATGATTCCGAATTATCCGCTGAAGTCTGCGCCAAAGCATTTTCAAAATCTGTCAGCGTCCGTTTCCCGACCAGCATCGCAGTCTGTTGTCCATCAGAATCATAGATGAATGTGGTTGGCAACGCCCCGCTCCAATTTTGATTCAAAGAATTAATGAAATTATCCTGGTTGGCAACATCTGCAACGTAAATCGAAAAGCTGACCGGGTTTTGGCGCAGAAACGGGATGACACGAGAATCGATTTCATCCGGGTAATCCAGGCTGATGCCAACGACGTCCGCCGTGTCGCCGGCGTTTTCCGCCAAGCTGGACAAATCCGGGAACTCTTCTTTACACGGCACGCACCATGTTGCCCACATATTCAGGACCAAATGCTTGCCATTGCGATCTTGAATCAATCGCTGCAGCTCAGGAAGGGTGATGGTGCGGACGCTTGGTACCGCAGCCGCGGCCGCGTCAGTTGACTCAGCCCGTTGGTTGCCCCGGCCGGTTTCCTCACCACCACATGCAACAATCAGCGTCAAGAACAACAGAATTATCGCCGTGCGCATTTACGAGGCTGCCTTTTTGGCCTCTTTCGCAACACGCTTAATGCTGCAGCCAAAGGCTTTGGTGCGCGCTTCGCTTACTTCCTTGCCTGCCAGAATTTCTTCAAGCGCCTTGCGCGTATCTTGAGATGTCACTTTTTCTGCATTGCGGCTATCATCGATGCGGCCGTGATAGAGCACTTCGTGTTTCGCGTTTACGATATACACTTCCGGAGTTACCGAGGCCTCCAGCTTGTCGGCAATGAGGTTGTCTTTATCCTTCAGAATGACAAACGGCAGTTTGTTCTCGGCGGCGTGTTTCTTGATATTCGCCACATCCTCCGCCACATTGGCGTTAATGCCGAGAAACGCGACGCCCCGTTCTTTGAAGTCTTCATGCAGCTTCGCCATGCGCTCATTGTAAGCATTTGAAACGGGACATTGGGTTGAAACAAAGATCAGGACGACAGCTTTTGCATCTTTGTAATCGGACAAACGATGTTGCTTGCCATTGTAGTCCGTCAAAGTAAAATCATCAACCTTTTCCACGGCGGAGCCGTTGCCGGCGTAGATTGGCGCCGATACGAACAGCAAAACGATGGCAGCAAAAATGAGTCTCACGGCTAGGCGAGGCATAAAAAATCTCCTTGTGGGAATAAGATGTTTGAATAAGTGGCGGTATTTGTTTACTCGAATATAGTAAACAGATGAGTATTTTTTCAATAAAGAATTTGAAACAGTGATTGCCGATGTAACAACTTCAGGCCATGCATCGAAAGATGCTGTTCATTATCCCAATCGGAATTTACCATGCCCCGTTCCCTCCGCCTCAGCACTGTGCAACTGGCAACCGTGATTGCCGGCCGATCTTTTGCCGAAAAGCAAGCCAGCAATCGTAGGCACGCCAATTTGCATCATCGCACGTGGTCGAGCAATCTGCGCGAGTATGTTCCGGAACCCATTCCGGGAACATTCACGCGCATGATCGCGCGTTATGCGAAGAAGTATCGCATGAACATTGTGATGCCGATGTTTGGCGAGTTCAACGGCATTTTGTCGAGCCATGCCGTTATCTTCGATCGCCAGGGCAGGATGGTCGGCTGTTATCAGAAAACGCATCCCACCATGCCTGAGCAAAAACTCGGCATAAAAGCGGGTAATGATTTGGCGGTTTATGATTTGGATTTTGGCAAGATCGGCGTTATGACGTGCATGGATATCGAGTATCCCGAAGTCGCACAGATTCTCATGCTCAAAGGCGCGGAGATTCTTTTATTTCCCCACGTGCAAGCGGGTTGGGGCGAGGTGGATTGGGAAATCCGCTATCGCGCGCGCGCCATCGATACAGGATTATATGTTGTTTCCGCTTGTTACGGTTATCCGCAAGGCGAATGGAAACCCGGCATGATGATCGGCCGCAGCGGCATCGTCGGGCCGGATGGCTTGATTCTCGCGGACATGGGACGCGGCATCGGCGTTTTGACGCATGAGATCGATTTGTCACAAAAGCGTGTGACGCAATTCTTTTTCGAAGAAAAGTATGAGCGCACGCTGGCCGTGATCGCCTCACGCCGGCCGGAGATTTATGGGGAATTGGTTGAGAGCACTATTAAAGAAAAGGCTTTGCAGAAACTGGAGCGTCAAAGGAAGAAACTCGATTGAAGTAATGATATGGAATGCCGCAGGATAATTCACCAAGCGTTCCGTCAAAAGAATTTCATTTGCCTTTTCTATGTGAAAGCCCGTATTTTGGGGACAAAAATTAGTATCCAGTTTTAGTTCCAAAATTGGAGTTTGATCATGACCCAGGCAAAATTTAGCCTCGAAGAAAGTCACGTAAACTTCTTGAACCGCTTTAAAAAATATGGATTTAAAGACAAAAGTGCGCTCATACGAACCGCACTGGAGCGCTTGGAAAAAGAGCTTGAAATGGAAAAGCTCAAGTCCAGCGCAGAGATTTATGCCAGCCTTTATGAGAATGACAAGGAGTTGCAGGAGTTGACCAATTTAGCCATGGTGGAGTGGCCGGAATGAAGTCTTTGCAGCGCGGCCTCGTCATCAACGTCAATCTTGATCCGACATTGGGCTCAGAAACAGGCAAGACACGCCCCTGCGTGATTGTAACGAATGACGTGTACAATCAGCGCGTACCGGTCATTCAAGTTGTGCCGATCACGGAATGGAGCGACAAGAAAGGCCAGATCATAACCAATGTCGTGATCGAGCCGAATTCAACCAACGGGCTTTCGAAAAAGTCTGTGGCCGATTGCCTGCAAACCCGCCCGATCGACCATCGCCACCGGCTGACCAAGATTCGCGGCAAGCTGGATGATGGCACGATGCAGAGAATTGATCAAGCGCTGAAGATGACGAGATCGTTGACTTCACAAATAGACTTTCCTACATTCCGTCCCATTTCATCTGGGAGCAAATATCAATCTCATTTCTTGCTCCAATTCTCGCGGGCCGGTGAAATATCCCGTTAAACCCGCCTTCAATTTGGCACTGAATAAATTCGTTTAGTCTAGCCGCGGGTTTCGCAGACAAGGTTGTTTTCAATGCGGTGGAGATTGATATGAGATTTTAATGGTGAACATTTGATCATTTCGGTGATATCACCGAAATGATCAAGCTATTGATTATAATGTTTTAAGGTATGATTTTTTGCGCGCAATAAGAGTAATCAAGGCCAGTGACGAACAGAAAATCAATTGTTTATCTGCTTTCATAAAAATAGGTGCAACAAAAAATCAATGGTTTAATTGCCATTTTAAATGGAGGAAACGTCATGAAAACTGAAATTCAAACAACTTCTTCCAGTCATGTATCTCCATTCGAACGAATCCGGCGAACAAACGATGCCGGTGTCGAGTACTGGTCCAGCCGTGATTTCGCGCAAGTTTTGCAATACAATGATTACCGCAATTTTGAGCAGGTTGTTCAAAAAGCACGCGCCGCGTGCTTCAACAGCGGCCAGCGTCTTGAAGACCATTTCGTTGATGTTACCGAAATGGTCGAGCTTGGCAAAGGCGCGCAGCGAGAGGTAAAAACGGTTTATCTTTCGCGTTATGCCTGCTATCTGGTGATTCAAAACGCGGATCCGGAAAAAGACATTGTGGCGCTGGGGCAAACTTATTTTGCCGTCCAAACACGCCGGCAGGAGCTTTCCGATCAGATGATCGAAGACGAACGCCGTTTGTTGCTGCGTGATGAAATAACAAAACACAACCTCAAGCTCGCCGATGCCGCCAAGCGCGCGGGTGTGGTGCAGCCGATTGACTATGCCATCTTCCAAAACCACGGTTACATGGGATTGTACGGTGGCCTGACGGCCCAGAACATTCATCAACGCAAAGGTTTGAAGAAGAGCCAGCAAATCCTCGATCACATGGGCAGCACCGAGTTGGCTGCCAATTTGTTCCGCGCCACACAAACGGAAGAGAAGCTGCGGCGTGAAAACATTCTGGGCAAGGACAAAGCCAACTTGACGCATCGCCAGGTCGGCGCGAAAGTGCGCCAGACCATCAAAGAGCTTGGCGGCACGATGCCGGAAGATTTGCCCTCGGCGGATAGCATCAAAAAGCTGAAAACGAAGAAGCCGAGAGAACTGAAATGATCACGGAATGGAGCGACAAGAAAGGCCAGATCATAACCAATGTCGTGATCGAGCCAAATTAAACCAACGGGCTTTCAAAAAAGTCGGTCGCCGACTGCCTGCAAACCCGCCCGTTCGACCATCGCCACCGGCTGGTCAAAATTCGCGGCAAGCTGGATGATGCAACGATGCGAAGAATTGATCAAGCGCTGAAGTTGATTTTTGATTTGGGGTGAAGATTTGGGGATGTGAATGAGACGTTGACATCGAGTACAAACTTTCCTACATTTTTTCACCTTTCTTCGAGGGTTGACCATTGATCCCCTTTCTTGCCCAACCCTCGTAAGCTAAGAATCTCTTTAGTTCAGAAGCTTTATGTTCTTGTTAAAAGAATTGGCCGTTCAATAAAAGTATACTCGCCCATGCCCTTGAACAAGATTTTTCAAAGAGCGCAGATTCATTTATCTTGCTTTCTGGTATTCCTGCATTTGATTTTGGCTTCGACATCCGTAGACGCTCAAACTGCGAACAAAGCGCCGATTTTCGTTTACGTTAAAACGGCTGCAGCAAGGGTGGCCATCAAACAAGCCAAGCAAGCAGATTGGAATGAGGTTCAGAAATTTGGCCGATTGTTTCCAGGAGATTCGTTGAAAATACCAGAGAAGACTACGGTTCTCTTGGGCGACGGCTCTTCACCTTGGCAGGAGTTTACCGGTCCCAAAGCTATGATCGTACCAGAAGCGCCGGGAAAAGAAAGCAGCGAATTTGTCCAGTTTTTTGAACGGCTTTATCTTACATTTTTTGTAGAACCGCATCGCCGCACGTCTAAAGAAGGTGTAAGAAACACGGAAACGTTGTTTCTTGCAATGCCGGACACAGTGTTTGCTTATGCCTTGCCAGATACTCTGCGTTGGATAAAAAATGCGCCGTGGTGGACAGCCTATCGCGTACAAATAACCCACGGCCAGGAAACCATATCTGATACCGTTGTCAGAGGCAACGCTTTCAGGTTGAATGCGAGCACGAAGCGCCGGCAACGTCCGGGAAATTACCAACTCAAAGTCACATTGCCACAAAGCCCCTTGTTGGGGTCAGAAGCGGATAGCTCTGTCATTCACGTTCTACAAAAAAGTGAAGCTGCGCCGGCGAAAAGCCGGTTGGAAAAGCTGAAAAAACGCCTCGAACAAAAAGGCCGGATCGAAGATTATTTTGCGCTGGCCAACTTCTGTTTGACGGAAAGATTGAATCTGGAATTGGAGCATGATCTCATGGTCATGGCCAGAGCGTTTCCAGACAATCCCGAACCGAAAATCATGCTCTATTCCTATTATGCTGCTTTTTTGCCGGAGCAAGTGGCCGAACAGTTGACGCTCGACAGTTTCAAATGATCGATTGACCTCAGAAGGCGTGCCGATGCCACCGAAAGAATCTGAAAAGTCCTTTTGGAAGTCTTTGCTAGAGAATTGGCTCTCTTCCATTCTCACCGCGATTCTTTCGGCGCTAATTTTTGGGAGCACCATTTGGATATCTGAATCAGAATCCCTTGATCTCCGTTTTAAATTTCGCGGCGAGATTCCGGGTGATTCTCGCCTCGTGCTGATTGATATCGATGACGCGAGCACTTCTCTCCGTCCGCCGTGGAAATTGGCCGAGCTGGAAAAATTGCTGCGCCCCGTCCTCGAGCGCCATCCTGCGGCGGTGGGAATCGATTTGCGGTTCTATGACAGTCCCCAAAACTACGAAGGGAATTTGCAAGCGTTTGTTGACAGCCTTGCCGGTTTCTCCGTTCCCATCGTTCTCGCGGTTGCATTTTCGGAGGGCCAATTGCTGAAACCCGAAAGGGCGTTTGGGTCAGAGCTGCAATCCATTCCACCCCATGTCTATTTCGGCTCGGTCACTTTGATTGATCCTTATTATCCGGAATCGGATAGTGTGGTCAGATGCGTGCGTTTGTTAATGCCAAATAAGAATTACCCCGAAAGCCAATTCTACGAGCGCAGCCCGATTTATGCTTTTTCGCTTCAGCTTTTAGCGGCGGCAAAAGGCATTGATCCCATGCAATGCCTGGCGGAGCTGGCGGCTTCCGGACTAAGCGGGTCGCCGGGCGAATATCATCTGATCAGTTATGCCAACAATTATCGCCATGCCTATCAAAAACAGTTAGCCCAAGCTGATCAACTGCTTGACAAATTCACCTCCATTCCAGCGCGAGAGCTTTTAGAAGGAGGCCATACCTCCGAATGGAAAATGCGTTTAGCCAGGCAGATTAATGATTCAACCATTGTTTTGGTGGGTGCGACTTATGAAAAGAACGCTCCAACCGAAGACTGGTTTCGCACCCCGCTGTCCTGGAATGAAAACATCAGCGGAGTCGTCGTTCATGCCAACATTCTCAACTGGCTCCTGCGCCGGTCATTTATCTCCGAGCCAGGCAGCTTGCTCACTTTTTTTATGACGCTGGGACTGATCACGCTGTCCTGGTTCGTGATCCATTTCATAGAATTCAAAAAGGCGGTGCTGATACTCGTTGGCGTTTTCTTGACGTATGCGCTGGCGACGTTCCTTTTGTTTGCAAGCTGGGAAATTTGGCTGCCGCTGATTTGGCCGCTGCGGGTGGCGATTTATTTTGTTTTGTTGCTTGGTGTTTTAGATGGAATACTTTCGTACCAATGGAAGAAAAAGTTGCAGTGGCTCATGCCTTATGCAAGCTCCTCGTTTTTGCGAAGGAAGAGAAGATGACGAAAAACATCCACAGGATACTATTTGCTCTTAATTCAGTTTTGATATTTTCAACTCTTTGGGCTCAGGAAGCTGGGGTTCAAGTTGAAGACTTGAATGCCGCGGTCGTGTTGCTCTATCGACAGGGAAAGTATGCAGAAGCGATTCCATTTGCGCTAGAGGTGTTGCGCATACGAGAAGGGACTTTAGGCCCTGACCATCCTGAGGTGGCTACGAGTCTCAATAATTTGGCACAATTTTATGGAGCCACGGGTGCATACACCCAGGCGGAACCATTATATCTACGGGCGCTGAAGATTCGGGAAGCAAAATTAGGTTTTGACCATCCTGATGTGGCAACAATTCTTAATAATTTAGCATTGTTATATCAAGCCATGGGTGCACCTAGCCGAGCACAGGCATACTATCACCGAGCGTTAAAGATTGTGGAAGCGAAATTAGGGTCTGACCATTCGGATGTAGCCACCATTCTCATTAATTTGGCAGAGTCATATCAAACGATTTACGCATACGGACAAGCGGAGCCATTATATCTACGGGCGCTGAAGATAGATGAAAATGCATTGGGGACAGATCACCTTGAAGTCGCTTCTGACCTCATCAAGCTGGCAGGACTGTATCAAGCCATGGGTGCGTATGGCCAAGCGAAGCCGCTATCTCAGCGGGCGCTCAAGATTCGGGAAGCTAAACTGGGACTGGAACATCCAGATGTTGCCAGCAGCCTCAATAATTTGGCATTGTTATATCACAACATGGGAGCATATGGTCAGGCGGAGCCATTATATCTTCGGGCGCTGAAGATTCGGGAAGCGAAATTAGGCCCAGACCATCCTGATGTGGCAACGAGTCTCAATAACTTGGCAGAATTATATCGAGCCAAGGGTGCATACGGCCAGGCGGAGCCATTATATAAACGGGCTCTAAAGATTGCTGAAAAAGCACTAGGGCCAGATCATCCTGGGATCGCTACTTATCTCAATAATTTTGGATTATTATATAGAGAAATGAGTAAGTTCGGCTTGGCGGAACCATTCTATCAGCGAGCGCTGAGAATTCGGGAAGCGAAATTAGGCACGGACCATCCAGATGTTGCCGTGAGCCTTCATAATTTGGCAGCATTATATCAAGTCTTGGGTGCATACAGCCAGGCGGAGCCACTATATCTACGGGCGCTGAAGATTCGGGTGGCAAAATTGGGCCCCGAGCATCCAGATGTTGTCATGAGTCTGAATAATTTGGCAGGATTATATGAAGACAAGGGTGAGTTTGGTCAGGCCGAGTCGTTATATCAACGGGCATTGACAATCTGGGAAAAAAAGCTGGGGCCTGACCATTTGGATGTTGCCAAAAGCCTGGATAATCTGGCGGGGTTATATAAAACAATGGAATCTTATACCAAAGCCGAATCTTTGTGTCAGCGGGCACTGGCGATTCGAGAGAAAACTTTTGGACCTGAGCATTTGGATGTAGCCAAAAATCTCAATAATCTGGCTGGACTATACTATTTAATGGGATCTTATTCTAAGGCCGAACCTTTGTATCAACGGATGCTGGCAATACGCGAGAAAGTTTTCGATCATGAAAATCCTGAGATAGGCACAAGTCTTAATGATCTTGCTGTATTATACTATTCAATGGGTTCTTATGCCAAGTCCGAGTCTTTGTACCATCGGGCGCTAGCGATCACCGAGAAAGCCTTGGGACTTGAGCATCCAGCTGTGGCAACCAGGCTAAATAATCTTGCTGCATTATATTACTCACTGGGCTCCTATGCTAAGGCTGAGCCTTTGTACCAACGAGCGCTAATGATCACAGAGAAAGCCTCTGAGCCCGATCATCCATCTGTGGCCGCCAATCTCAATAATCTTGCTGCATTATATTATTCAATGAATTCCTATGCCAATGCTGAAACATTGTACCAGCGGGCACTAACGATTATGGAGAAGGCCTTTGGGCCCGAACATCCCAATGTGACCATCTACCTCAATAACTTGGCTGATTTATATCAAGCAACTGGCTCTTTTGCTAAGGCCAATATTTTGTTTCAGCGGGCCCTGGCGATCCGAGAGAAAACTTTTGGACCTGAGCATCTGAATATAGCCCAAAGTCTCGATAATCTGGCTGGATTATGTAGAGAAAAGGGCTCTTATGTCAGGGCCGACTCGTTGTATCAGCGGGCGTTGATGATTCGAAAGAGAGCTTTGGGACCTGAACATATTGATATAGCTCAAAGCCTCAATAACCTGGGTACGTTATATCTTTCATTGAGCTGGTACACCAAAGCAGAATCTTTGTTAAAGCAGGCATTAGCTGTTTCAGAAAAAGCCCCAGGGCCAGAACAACGGCAGATGAGTACTAGTCTTAATAATTTGGCAACGTTATATGTCTCAATGGGCTCGTATACTAAGGCTGAGCCTTTGTTAGCGCAAGCATTAGCAATCTCAGAGAAAGCCTTTGGAGCTAAGTATCCGGATGTATCCGCCAGTCTCATCAATCTTGCCGAGTTATATCGTGAGATGGGCGCTTTTTCTAAGGCCGAGCCATTGTTACAACGGGCACTGATGATCATGGGAAAAGCCATAGGGCCTGAACATCCAGATTATGCTACTGGCCTTAATAATCTGGCTGCATTATACTATTTTATGGGATCCTTTGCAAAGGCCGAGTCTTTGTATCAGCGAGTACTAGCGATCTTTGAGAAAACCTGGGGGCCTGAACATCCAAACGTAGCCAAGAGCATCGATAATCTGAGTTTATTGTACTACTCGATGGGCAGTGGGTACTACGCTAAGGCCGAGTCTTTATCTAAGCATGTGCTGAAAATTCTTGAAAAAACCTTAGGACCTGAACATACAGATATGGTTATAAGCCTTAATAATTTGGCGCGGCTTTGGGCGACTATGGGAAAAATTGACAGTACAATAGCTATTGCTAAACGTGTAACTAGTTTAAAATTTGCCCTGTATAACCGAATTTTGCCTAATCTTTCTGAAAGACGACAACTGGACTTTATTAAGCAAAGCCCGCCATTATCCAGTCATTGGCCTTCGCTTTATTTGCAACATGGTGCGAAATACCGAGATCTTGGGTCTTTGACGAGTGAGGTGCTTATTAACAACAAAGGATTGACCCTTGAAGTACTAACGGCAAGGGTAAGCCAAATAGAGACCGAGGATCAAAACAGTGCCAGTTTAAAAGACAATCTGAACGATATTGGAGCGCAGTTAGCGAATCTTTACTTCGCCGACTTAAAGCCGGGAGAAAGTGTTGAGCAACGCCGAGGTGAAATCCAATCACTAAGTCAGCAAAAGGAGGGACTGGAGGATGAATTAGCTCATAAAGTACGTGCCCCAGAATCAAGAATGGCACGGGTTACCGCAAGGCAGATTTCTGAAGCCTTGCCTCAAGATTACATCTTGGTCGATTTTTGGTTCTTTGATGAATATATATTTTCCAGTGAAAATAAAGGTTGGGGAAAATCGCATTATCTGGCTATTGTTTTTCAATCCAATCAACATCCAGAATTGATCAATCTTGGTGAAACTGAACCAATCGACAAAAGCATTAATGAATTAAAATTGTCTATATTGACAGCGGATATAGAAAAATTACCATCCAAACAGCAAAGTGCCGAAGCATTGGTCAAGACAAAGAGTAAACAACTCTACCAGCAACTCTTCAAGCCTTTGCTATCTATTATTGGTGAGAAGAAAAAAATGATCATCTGTGCTGACGGTCTGTTGCATTACCTGCCTTTTGGCGTCATGGTCGATGAACAGGATCGTTATTTGGTGGAGAGTTATCAATTTCATTATGTTTCCACCAGTCGGGAGATTTTGCAATGGGGCAAGTCTGCAAGTGGCAAGTTGAGTCAAGCTGTTATTATTGCCGACCCCAAGTTTGATTTCTCACCAACATCGCAAGCAGCTTCTTCTTCATCGAAATCTATCGCGCAAGAATTCTTAACTCGCCACTCACGCGACTGGCGACAAATGGGCTTCAGTCAATTGAAATATACGAGGCCGGAAGCGGTTGCCATTGATTCCTTGCTGAAGCAGAAAGGCATTGCCACGAAACTGTATTTGCAAGACCAAGCGCAGGAGTCTGTTCTCAAAAGCGTGGTCTCACCGCAAATTCTGCACATTTCCACCCACGGCTTTTTCCTGCCGGATCAACCGGAACTGAGAAAACCCAAAGAGATCGGCGGCTTCAGCAGCATCGGTGAATTCGATAGATCCCCAGCTTTGGAAAACCCGTTGCTACGCTGTGGTCTGGCCTTCGCCGGAGCCAATCATGCTGAATCCGTCAAAGAAGGTGAAGACGGCTTGGCCACGGCCATGGAGATTGCCGGTTTGGATTTGCAAGGAACCGATTTGGTGACACTCTCTGCTTGTTTAACTGGAGTCGGCGAGTTAAGAAGCGGCGAAGGTGTTTATGGCTTGCACCGCTCTTTTCTGCTGGCCGGCGCCAAAACCGTGCTCGCCAGTTTGTGGAGCGTGCCAGATTTGGAGACCAAAGATTTAATGGTCGAGTTTTATCAGCGGTATCTGTTTGGCAAGAATATCAGCAAAAGCGAAGCGCTGCGGCAAGCCCAACTCTCGGTAATCGAGCAATTGCGCAAAAAGTACGGCGCGGCGCATCCGGCCTATTGGGGCGCGTTTGTGTGTATCGGGGAGCCGTGATTTATCTCTGAGCTAGGTAGCTTGTTCACTTTCTTCATAACGCTGGGACTGATCATCCTATCCTGGCTCGTGATCCATTTCATGAAATTGAAAAAGGCGGTGCTGATACTTATTCGCGTTTTCTTGATGTATGGGACAGCGATGTTCCTTTTGTTTGCAAGCTGGGGATTTGGCTGCCGCTGATCTGGCCACTGCGGATGGTGATTTATTTTGTTTTGTTGCTTGTAATATTAGCTGGACTACTATCAAAAAAATTAAAGAGAAATTACAATGGCTTATGCCTAATTCGAATTCATCGTCTCAAGGTAATCGAAGGAGAAGAAAATGATGAAAAGAATCAGCGTAATTTTGACTGCTTTTCTTTTTTTGAGTGTTGCAGAGCAATCTTTATTTGCTCAAGAAAAAGAGTCCACAAAAGTTAATATGTCGATGACGCAGTTAGAAGCCCTCTTTCTTATTCGTGAAGGGAAATACCATGAGGCGATTCCTTTGGCCGAAAAAGCTCTAGTCGAAGCTGGGAAAAAATATGCGCCAAACAGTTTGGAGATAGCCTTTAGTCAAAATATGTTGGCACGATTGTATTACTCGATAGGCTCTTATTCGAAAGCAGAATCTTTGTATTTACAATTGTTGCCGATCTATGAGAAAGTTCTCGGGCCTGAACATAAGGATTTGGCTGAAGTTCTCTCAAGCTTGGGATCAGTATATGAAGAATTGGGAGCTTATGCTAAAGCCGAGTCGTTATTAAAGCGAGCATTTACGATTCGCGAGAAAGTTTTTGGCCCTGAGCATGAGGAAACACTAGTAACCTTAAACAATCTCGCTGTACTTAGTGTTAAGTCTGGTTCTTTCAGTCAAGCTATTCTCTTAATGAAAAAAGCTTTAATGCTCTATGAAAAGATGTTTGGACCTGAACATCCGAGAGTAGCTATAGTTTTAAATAACTTAGCCAACGCACACAAAGAAGTTGGACAGCTAGTGGAAGCAGAACTGCTTTTAAGGCGAGCTCTCGAAATTTGTGAAACCCCCCAAGTGACTGACTGTGCAAATATGGCTAATATTCTAAACGATCTTGGCGGGTTATATTACGTGTTGGGTTCCTATTCACAAGCTGAATCATTTTTAAAGCGTTCGCTGGCGATTCGCGAGCAATCTCTTGGGTCTGAGCACATTGATGTGGCCGTTTCTCTTAATAATCTCGCAGAGTTATATCGGAGAACAGGGCGTTATATTGAGGCGGGGGCATTGCTTAAACGTGCACTCTCAATAATGGAGAAAGTCTTAGGCGAACAGCACCCGACTTTTGCTAGAGGTCTTAACAATCTGTCTCAGTTATATCAAGATATGGGAAATCATACAGAAGCCGAGGTGTTATTAAAGCGAGCCCTGGAAATAGATGAAAAATTCTTGGGACCAGCTCACCCCAATCTAGTTGAGGAACTTAATAATCTTGCGGTGCTATACCGCTCAATTGGGTCATATGCCAATGCTGAGCGGCTGTACTTGAGGGCCCTCACAATAACAGAGAAAGCTCGTGAACCTGAACATCCTTTGGTAGCCATGATACTTGATAATCTGGCTTTGGTATATGATAAAATGGGATCCTATGTTAAAGCCTATTCTTTTTATCAACGTGCGCTTGCGATAACAGAAAAGAATCTAGGACCAGAACATCCGGATGTGGCTATAGTTCTAAACAATTTAGCGGGATTACATGAGTCTATGGGTTCACATATAGATGCAGAGCCTTTGTATAGACGATCTCTGTTAATACTTGAAAAAGCTATGGGACCTGCGCATCTGGATGTAGTTACAAGCCTCAATAATCTGGCTCTACTTTGCGCGGCTATAGGCAAGATTGATAGTAGCATATCCCTTGCTAAGTACGTAACGAATTTAGAATTCAACTTATATCACCAGATTCTTCCCTATCTCTCTGAAAAACAGCAAATAAACTTTATTGAGCAAAACCAGCCTTTATCCAGTATTTTGCCGTCACTTTATTTACAGCATGGCATAGACTACGAAGATCTTGAGTTTTTGGCGGAAGAGGTGCTGATTAATAACAAAGGATTAGTTCTTGAAATTCTTACTGCACGCTCACGCAAAATCAAAGCTGGAGACAAAAGTATTGTGAGCTTAAAAGATAGTCTAAACGAGGTAAACGCACAGCTAGCGAATCTCAACTTCACTGGTATTAGGCAGAGAAAAAGTCCGAATCAGCATTTAAAGTTAATTCAGTTGATTAGCGAGCAAAGGGAGAAACTGGAGGATGAATTGGTACAGAAAGGGCATACCCCTGATTCACGAAAAACACGAGTAAACGCAATGCAGATTTCTCAGGCCATCTCTGAAGATTATGTCCTTGTTGATTTTTGGTATTTCCGTGAATATGTATCAACGGGGAAAAAGAAGGGGTGGGGGAAATGGAATTATCTCGCTTCAGTTTTTCAATCCAACAAAAGCCCCGAATTAATCGATCTTGGCGAAGCCGACCCAATGCATAAAAGCATTGTCGAACTAAGATCGGCCATATTGGCAGGGGATTTAGATAAATCACCTTCCAAACAACAAAACGCAGAGGCTTTGATTAAAGCAAAGGGCAAACAACTCTGGCAGCAACTCTT
Organism: Candidatus Zhuqueibacterota bacterium; assembly: GCA_003576975.1. Taxonomy (GTDB): domain Bacteria; phylum Zhuqueibacterota; class Zhuqueibacteria; order Zhuqueibacterales; family Zhuqueibacteraceae; genus Coneutiohabitans. Next base: position 1,366 of record QEVD01000111.1, on the reverse strand, counting down.
CAGGCCGTTGCTGCCTGCGTTTGGTGAAAAGAAGAAAGTGATCATTTGCGCCGATGGCGCTTTGCATTACTTGCCATTTGGGGTGCTGGTGGATGAGCAAAATCGCTATCTGGTAGAGAGCTATCAATTTCATTATGTTTCCACCAGCCGAGAGATTGTGCAATGGGCAAGGGGCGAAGCAAGGGGCAAGGGAGCAAGGGGCAAAATAGATGAGGCAGTTATTATTGCCGACCCCAAGTTTGATTTCTCATCAACCTCGCAAGTAGCTTCTTCTGCATCAAAATCTATCGAGCAAGAATTCTTAACCCGCCATTCACGCGACTGGCGGCAGATGGGCTTCAGTCAATTAAAATATACAGGACCGGAAGCGGTTGCGATTGATTCCTTGCTAAAGCAAAAAGGTATTGCCACGAAACTGTATTTGCAGGCGCAGGCGCAGGAGTCTGTTCTCAAAAGCGTGGTCTCGCCGCAAATTCTGCACATTTCCACTCACGGCTTTTTCCTGCCGGATCAACCAGAGTTGAGAAAACCCAAAGAGATCGGCGGCTTCAGCAGCATTGGTGAGTTCGATAGGATGCCTGCTTTGGAAAACCCGTTGTTGCGCTGCGGTCTGGCATTCACAGGCGCCAATCATGCTGAATCCGTAAAAGATGGCGAAGACGGCTTGGCCACTGCCATGGAGATTGCCGGTTTGGATTTGCAAGGAACTGATTTGGTGACGCTCTCTGCCTGTTTGACCGGAGTCGGAGAGTTAAGAAGCGGCGAAGGCGTTTATGGCTTGCACCGCTCTTTTCTGCTGGCCGGCGCTAAAACCGTTCTCGCCAGTTTGTGGAGCGTTCCGGATTTGGAAACCAAAGATTTGATGATTGAATTTTATAGCCGGTATCTGTTCGGCGAGAACATCGGCAAAAGCGAAGCGCTACGGCAAGCCCAACTCGCGGTGATCGAGCAATTGCGCAAAAAGTATGGCACGGCGCATCCGGCCTATTGGGGGGCTTTTATTTGTATCGGGGAGCCGTAAGAGTAGCAGAATGTGGACAAACCGGCTGCAACTCAACGATCACAGAAGGCTTGTGTGCCCCCACAACCCTGTTGCCGACTCCCCCACCTTAGAATCTGCCACAGGATCGATCTTAAATCAACAACAAAGGTCTCAAAACGTCCCGGCAGAGGCTAAAATCTTTTTCGCTTCGGGATAGCCCAATATTGCTTGCCCTACTTGCTTTAAACCGCAAAGGCGCAAAGGACGCCAAGATTAATCTGAAAACTGGTTCTATGTTGTTCTGTGTGGGCAGCATGAATACGCCGAAGGCGTTCAACAACAAAACCGAGGGTCGCGCAGCGAACCCTCGGTAAACAATCATGC
>QEVD01000110.1 GCA_003576975.1 Candidatus Zhuqueibacterota bacterium | reverse complement strand
GGGCACACCTCAACGCACAGGCCGCACCCCTTGCACTCTTCCGCATTGATGACTACCATGCCGCGATTGCGGCTGTCTTTTCGGATTTCTGCCATGGCTCGCTCATTTTACTTTACCGTCCGGACGCCAAGGAGGCCAAACATGATTACATGATTTATCCCATGCAACAATCATCACTTAATCAAAACGGCATCCGGACGGTGGTTTCAAATCGGACGTCATTTTGCCACCTCGAATCTTTCAAACAGCATGCCGAAAACGACTTAGGAACGCCGCTTTGGAAATTTGGCTTTAACTAATTCGAATTGCGAGAGATGCTCTAGATTGAGAGGCGCGCGTTTTGCGAAATATGACGCGCCACATTCCCAACCCTGCAAAGCCACATTCCCAACCCTGCAAAACCTCATTAAAATCATTCTCATAAATAAGAATGCAACTTAGGATTCTCACTTAAATAACTTGCCCATCTCTCAAACCGCGAATGGACGCCAATAAACGCGAATTTCAAAATTAGCGAATATTCGCGTTCATTAGCGGTTTCCCGAATGAGTAAGTTATTTAAATGGCGCATCCCCAACATGCTGTCAGAAGCTAAGGTTGGTGAATACCGAGCAAACGAGGGGGTTGTTTGGGGAAACTCTGCAAGTGTTGCACGAATTCAATCACTTGCCGAGGCGATGATGTGGGCGCTGCTGTTGCAAAGATTGCCGTTTGAGGATGCGAGGAGGTGAAAGGTTTTGTTTATAAATCCATCGTTGCTTTGATTACGCCCTCATCTTGATCGAAGCGAAGCTGCATGCCGAGTTTTTTGCAAACACGCTGCATGCCGTCGTTGTCGGGAAGAATATCGGCCGAGATACGATCGAACTTTTCCGCGCGGCCGATATCAATCAACCGCCGCATCAACGCACTGCCCAAGCCCTGCCCTTGATACGTATCGCTGACCAGCGCCGCGAATTCGGCTTCGTTCGCGCCGTGGGATTTGCTCAAGCGGCCGACTCCGATAATCTCGCGCTCGGCGCCGGCGGCAGGAGTCCGTTCCACCACCAAAACCATCTCGCGATCGTAATCGATAAAACAGATGCGCGTCAAACGTTCGTGCGCAATGCGTTGATTGAGAGTGATCAAATGAAAATAACGCAAATAAACGGTGCGCTCGGAAAGTTTTTGATGAAATTGAACCATCAGCGGCTCGTCTTCCGGTCGAATCGGGCGAATGGTAACCGGCGCGCCGTTGCGCAACGTCCATGTGGTAACGTACTGCCGCGGATAAGGCCGGATGGCAGGCTTCGGCAAATGTTCTTCCGGTAAAGTCGTTTCATGCAACTTCACGCGTGCGGCACGCACACTCAATGTTTCTTTAGAAATGATGACGGAACTGCAATCAATCGCCTTAATCCAACGCTGTTCCACCACCAGCCAGCTTAATCGAACCAGCATTTGTTCGAGCGCAGCAAAATCTGCCGGCGCAAGTTCGTGTTTCGCCCGCAGCGCGGGATAAATGCGGGTTTTCTCCATCATGCGGCGCGCCAAAGTCGTGGTGAGCGGCGGCAGAGCAAAGCTGCGATCATGTATGGCCTCCCCGAGCTTTCCGCCGGCGCCAAAAGCCAGCACCGGCCCAAATTGCGGATTGATGCTGCTACCGGCAAATAATTCATAACCCTGCGCCTCAATCTCCGGCGATAAAACAGGAATGCCATAAGCCGCAAGCAAATTCCGTGCTTCGGTTTCAGTCAACTGAATTCGATTTTCAATGCTCGCCTCGGCAAAATCCGCCGGCAACATCGGGGTTTCATACAAGCCGCGCAGATTTTCAGTATACTGCCACATGTAGGCAAACATCCGCGCCGCGGTATCGGGAAACAGAAAAACGGGAATGCCGGCGCGGTTGAGCAGCGCCTGGCCTGCGGCAACGTCGGTGCCGCCCATCCAGCTCGCCAACACAGGCGCATTCAAAGCTTGCGCTTTTGCAATGATCAATTCCGCAGTAAGGGTGGGATCGGCCAGAGCTAACGGCGTCAGAATGACGAGCAGGCCGTTGCTATGCACATCTTTGGCTGCGATCGTCATGGCTTGCGCATAGCGCTCCGGTTCCGCATCTCCCAAAATGTCTATCGGGTTGCCGTGACTCCAATTTGCCGGCAAGAGCTGATCAAGTTGTTCTTTCGCCTCTGCAGAAAGCGGCGCCAATTTACCGCCATTTGCCTGCACCGCGTCTGCAGCGAGCAATCCCGGGCCGCCGGCATTGGTCAGAATCGTTAACGCCGGGCCTTTCGGACGCGGCTGCTTGTCGAGCACTTCTGCCATATAAAATAACTCGGCAATGGTGTTGACGCGCAGCACACCACAACGTCGAATCGCGGCATCAAATACTTCTTCGCTGTTACTTGAATCTGCAACTTGTGCGTTAGCAAAACTTGCAGCCGGGGCATGCCGTGCTTTCAGCACGATGATCGGCTTGGTCAACGCAACTTCACGCGCAGCAGAGAGAAACGAGGCCGCGTCGCCAATCGTTTCCATATACAAAATAATGCTTTTGGTACGCGGATCGTCGCCGAGATAATAGATTAAATCACCCCAACCAACATCAAGCATCGCGCCCACTGAGATGAATGCGCTGAAGCCCGCCTGCACGCGCATGCTCCAATCTAAAATGGCCGCGCCGAGCGCGCCGCTTTGACTGATAAAACCAACATGCCCGGGCTGCGCCATCGCGCGCGCATAGGTCGCGTTTAGCTTGGTATGCGGGCGCATCACGCCGACGGAATTCGGCCCGATGATCCGCATGCTGCCGCGACGCGCTTGCGCCAGAACTTCCTGCTCCAGGGCCGTCGCATCATCTGTGCGCCGTTGAAAGTCCGCGGATAGAATAATTGCAGCGCGCACGCCGGCAGCAGCGCAATCGCCAACAAGGCCTGTCACGGTTGGCGCCGGCGTTGCAATAATCGCGAGGTCAATCGGGCCGGGCGCCTGCGTCACGCGCGGATAAGCTGTGAGTCCCAGCACACTCTCTCGGTTGGGATTGATGGGAAAAACCGTGCCGCCAAAGTGGTTATTCATGAGATTCGCGAGCACAGCCTGTCCCACACTGCCCGCCCTTTCCGTCGCGCCAATCACAGCAATGCGTTGTGGAGAAAATATCGCATCCAACGATTGTCGTTGATAGCGCAGAATGTCGTGCGTGGCGTCTCGCACATGATTGACAGCATTGCTCATAAGATTTGCCGCAGAATTGAAATGACTATAATCATGTCATCCCTTCGGGATTTTCCGAACCGAGAATCCCGAAGGGATGACATGATTAAAGGAAAATAGCTAAAAAGAACAGGATAAAACCCGATGAAAAGACAAAAAGCTCTATCAGTTGGCGTTAATCTATCCGTTGGAGCCGCTCTTAGGGCTGCGGTTTTCAGCTTGTCTAAAAATCCGCTTTAGTCTCAACAATCAACAAATGCGGGGCAACTGCTCGCCGCTCAACATATCAACAATACGGTTTGCGCCAATGACGCTCGTCATGGTTACCAATCCAGATGATTCTTTCTTCACCTCGCCAATGATGCGGGCGCCTTCACCCAGCGGATGCGCGCGCATCACGCGCAGCGCGTGTTCGGCTTCAGCCGGCGGAACAAAGGCGATGAAGCGGCCTTCGTTGGCGATATAAAGCGGATCCAGGCCAAGAATTTCACATGCGCCTTGCACGTCTTCGCGCACGGGAATGTTTTTTTCCTCAAGTTTGATTTGCATACGCGCAGTTTCGGCAATCTCATTCAAAGCGCTGCCGCCGCGGGTGAGATCGCGGAGGCAATGAATTTCAATATTTGCGGCAAGCAACGTTTGCACCAAATCCGCCAGCGGCGCGCAGTCACTCTCAATCTCGCTCTCGAACGCCAAGCCTTCCCGCATTGCCATGATCGCGATGCCGTGCCGGCCGAGATCTCCGTTCACGAGAATGAGATCGCCCGGTTTGACGCTCGCTGGAGAAATAACAAGTTCATGTGTAATAACGCCAATGCCGGCGGTGTTGATAAAAATGCCGTCGCCCTTGCCGCGATCGACGACTTTCGTATCACCGGTTACAAGCTGAACATTCGCATGTGTTGCCGCGCGTTGCAGGGATTGCACGACGCGCCAGAGCGTCTCCATCGGCAAGCCTTCTTCGAGAATGAATCCTGCGCTGAGATACAATGGCTGCGCGCCGCACATGGCAAGATCATTCACGGTGCCGTAGATCGACAACGTTCCAATATCTCCTCCCGGGAAAAAAAGCGGCTGCACGACATAGGAATCCGTCGTGAAGGCAAGCTTTCGGCCTTCCAAATTGAATACCGCGCCATCGTGCCTTGATTCCAGTAATGTGTTGTTGAATGCAGGCACGAACATTTTCTCAATAAGCTGGTGCATGAGTCTGCCCCCGCCGCCGTGCGCGAGCAGAACGTTCGGATAATCATTAATTGGAATCGGGCAGGAAAGCCCGAATTCGACATTCACTTTTTGCTGCATAAATTTTCAGTGCGTAAACAGGTAAGGCGATAAGGCGCTCAAAGTTAGAATAAAATTCTGAAAGTTTGTCGCAGAATAATTTATCGGCAGAACGATTCAAAATCGTTCTGCTGATAAATCATCCTGCCAGAGTTTTTTTCGGCGATGCTGGGCGACTTCGGCGCATTTCCGTGGAAAAACTTTATCGCCAATGGTCACCGAGTTTCGCCGAACAGTCCTCTGCTGCTTAGCAGACGCCTTGATTTGCAGCTTGTCTGCAAATCAAGGTAGAACGTAAGTGCACGGGGATAACAGATTTAAATTACGTTTTTACTTTTCTATAACGATAGTATGCCGCACACGCGCCTTCGGACGAAACCATAGTCGCGCCCAGCGGGCGTTCCGGTGTGCAGCGCACGCCGAACGCCGGGCATTCATGCGGCTTCTTCACGCCCTGCAACACCAAACCGCTGAGGCATTCCGATGATTCTTCGCGTACAGAATCTGTCACCTCAAAGCGCTTTTCGGCGTCGAAGGCGGCATATTCTTCGCGCAAACCCAACCCGCTTTGAGGAATTTCGCCCACGCCGCGCCATTTGCGCGGAATGACACAGAAGATCTCGCGCATGAGCTGTTGCGCCGGTTGATTGCCGGCGCGCTGCACCGCGCGCGTATATTGATTCTCAACTTCGGCGCGGCCCTCTTCCAATTGTTTGATACAGAGATACACGCCTTGCAGAATATCCACCGGCTCGAAACCGGTGACGACGATCGGAACATGATATTTGGCAGCAAGCGGATAATACTCTTCGTAACCCATCACCGTGCAAACATGTCCGGCCGCCAAAAAACCTTGTACACGATTATGCGGCGAGGCGAGAATTGCCTCCATGGCCGGCGGCACCAACACATGAGAAACCAGGATGGAGAAATTTGTCGCATTTTGTTGCGCCGCCTGATAAACTGCCATGGCATTAGCCGGCGCCGTGGTTTCGAAGCCCACTGCAAAAAACACCACCTGCCGATTTGGGTTGTCGCGCGCGATTTTGAGCGCATCCAGCGGCGAATAGACGATGCGAACATCACCGCCGGCAGCTTTAACGCTGAGCAAATCTTTTTCGGAGCCGGGAACGCGCAACATATCACCAAAAGAACAAAACACCACCTCGGGCCGGGAGGCAATGGCAATGGCTTTATCAATTAACTCCAACGAGGTGACGCACACCGGGCAGCCCGGACCGTGCACCAACGTGATCGTTTTGGGCAGCAACTCATCGATGCCGAATTTGACGATGGCATGGGTTTGCCCGCCGCACACTTCCATAATCGTCCACGGTTTGATGGCCACACGCGCGATTAAATCGGCATAACGCCGGGCGGCTCTGCCATCGCGATACTCGTCGATATATTTCATCGTCAGCCGCTTCAGGTAAAATTGCCTGGGCACTTCTACTTTGATTTGTATGTGTAGTTCATTGGAATGTCATTCAGGCTTCGGCGTGAGCCCAGTCGAACGCAGGAATCCTGTGAAGCACCGGCGCAGTCGCAAGTACTTCACAGGCTCCCTGTAGGATGACAATCCAAATGACAGGGCAAAGCGGCAGATATCTTCCAAGGTAACAGTGCACTACGTTAGCAGGGGCTCTGTATCATTCGGTTCTTCGAGTTCTCTAAGTTCATCCATTTCCTTGAGATAATCAAAGACGCGCAGCGCTTCACCTTCATCTAACGTATTAATTGCGAAGCCAACATGGACAATAACATAGTCGCCGATTTTGGCTTCCGGTGTATACGCGAGATTGACTTCCTTCACGATCCCGCCAAAGTTCACTTTTCCCGTGCGCATGAGGGGCTCGTCGCCGCTGATGCTCATGATTTTCCCGGGAACCGCAAGGCACATGTTGAAACTCCTTTCATGACTTCTACCGGCATCAGCTCTTGCGCAAGTTGACTCCCACCAAAACCTGCCAGAGTTGGAATTTGAATTTGGCGTTCTTATTGTCAAGAAAGAAATCCAAATCAGGATTATAGCGCACTTCCAAAAAGACCGGAAAAGCAAACGGCTTGAGCAGTTCAACCCCCGCACCGGCGACGAGTGAAGGCGTAAGGCTTTTGGTATCCGCTAGAAAGCCATCGCGGTCAGCAATGAGCAGGCTCAATGACGGCCCGATCACAGCATACGGATAGACGGCCCCGAGCTTCAGGCGGGGTTGCGCCAGCAAACTGAACGCTAGAAAATCGTGGTGAAACAGATCCAGGGTGAAGGTTTCACCGGTGCCCTCGGGCTGCTCCGGTGTCGAAACCAGGATCTCATCTTCTGCACCTTTTTCAAGATAGCTGACCTCTGCCTGAAGACCAAGAGCTGGTATCTTGAAAAAATCGACGAACAGCCCGATTTGGGGACCCGCCCGTCGATTCAAGTCTTCCCAAACAGGGTGGAATACCGGGATGGAAGTTGCGTCACTTTCCGCTTTGAGCTTGGACGACACCAAGCCGAACTTGATTCCGTAGCCGGAGATCACCTGTGCCTGGCCGAGCGACACACAAAACAATAGAATGACGGCCATCGATTTGAGATACATTACACCTGTCTCCAAAATTTTGTGTATACCGAGTTCGATTCATGATTTTTTCCAACCATCGAACCGGGGTTAAGAAACGCCGGTGCTCGTTTCACACCAAGTTAGCTCGCTCGACATTCCTTTTCAAGCATTCATTTCTTTGATCATCGCGCCGGTCTTGCGGCACTCCAGCGCCGTTGTCTTGCGCGACCAACGGCCACACCGCCACGCAAATCACCAGCAGAATTACTTCTGGCGAATTGACGAGCATGCAAAAAACTTGTGACTATACGATGGGACTGAAGCTGCAGGCGGCAAGATTGCGGGGAACACTTCGGGAATATCAAGAACATGCTCGAGAAATGCGAAAAAAGGTAAAAATTGTGAGAGACCGGCGCAAGCGCAGGCAGCACAAGACGCGAAAACCTCATCGCTGAAACTGCGCGGCCTAGCCTTGCTACGCAGTCTGAACGCAAACGCGCCTGTTATTCCTCAATCATACTCATCCACTTCCACGCTTTCGAGAACGATCTCTTGTGCGTGGGCATCCGTGAAATCGTTTGAGGTTTCGATATCGAGATGCGCGTTTTCGGCAATCGTGCCGCGCGAGGCGTGCACAAAATGTTCACGAAAATGATCGGGAGACATGTGCGACAACGCGCCCAATTTGACTTTGACGCCCAGAACTCTGCGGGCATGCGGCACGCGCGCCACAGATTCGATCTTGCGCATCAAATCTGCCATCAAAGAGAATTCATGCATGATTTATTGTCCTCGGTATGAATCGTAGATCAGATTGAATTTGTGCGGCAACTGTCTGCGCCGCTTTTTCGATTTCCGGTGAAAGAGCCGCGCCGGCCTCGAACGTTTTTCCTTCAATACCATAGACCACAAAATTTTCAGGAAGCTGCTGTAACGCCCGGGCGAGTTCCACCGCTTCCGCCACACTGAACGCGTGCGTGGAATAATGAAAAAAACTGCTCGGCATGGGTTGCTTACCGGCATCCAAGCGAAAAACCGTTCCCGGCGCGGCGCCGGAGTGAACCGCATCGACGATGATCACGTTTTCCGCGCCTTTCCAGGCTTCCATCAACGCCGCGCCCTCGCCGCTGAGCGTCAGAATGCCAACGCTTTCCGGCAGTTGCCCTTGCAGCCGGCGCGCGATGATGAGGCCAACGCCGTCGTCGCCGCGATACTCATTGCCGACGCCAATCACGAGAGTGGTTATTGCGTTCGTTTTCATTTGTGGTTTATGCGGCCGGAGCACGAGTTCGTACGAAGATCGTCATTCAAATAACTTACTCATTTTCTTTAAACCGCGAATCAACGCGAATGGCCGCTAATGCTCTTTAATTCGTGATGATTTGCGTCTATTCGCGGTCGGAGATTGGGAAAGTTATTTAATCGTCGATCCTATTTGTCTTCCGCCTCTCGCTCAATATTCAGCTTCAAAAAATGCGTGGCGCATGAGATGCACGGATCATAGTTGCGAATTGCCTGTTCGCATTGCCACGTGAGTTTTTCTTGCGGAAGATGCAAGAATTTAGGCACATAATTACGGAGATCGTTTTCAATCGTCTTTTGATTTTGTGAGGTCGGCGGAACAATCTTGGCGTCGAGAATCGCGCCGTGCTCGTCGAGACGGTAGCGATGATACAAGATGCCGCGCGGCGCTTCCGTGCAGCCATATCCCACTGCAGCCCTGGGCGTCATTTCGATGAACGGCTGCGCGGGAGGTTCATATGCTGCGATAATGCGGAGCGCCTCGTCACAGGCATACACAATTTCAACGCTGCGCACGATAATGCTTTGAAACGGATTGCGGCATTCCGTGCCAATGCCGGCTTCGTGTGCGGACTCTTGCGCGAGCGGCGAAAGGCGGTCGAAATTCAGGTTATAACGCGCCATTGGCCCGACAAAATAGGCGCCGCGCGCCTTGAGCACGGAATGCAGCGCATTGGAGTGTTGCACATGCTCTTCGGCAAAATGCGATTCATACTCGCGCACGGCAATATCCAGCCCTTTGTTTGAAACGAGCCGGCCTTCATTAAAGGGATATTCTTCGGGATGGCGGAGGCTGACGAATTCATAATCCTGATCAAACTCAGGGAAGGGCAGCTTTGCGACCCAGCGCACGGTTTCAAGCGCCGCCTCGCGCGCCCATTTCAGGCGCTCGGCGAGCTGCAGCAAATCTTGCTTATCCGGCGCTTTATAAAATCCGCCGACGCGTATGTTGATGGGATGAATTTCACGGCCGCCCACAAGCGTAACGATCTCGTTGCCGATTTTTTTAAGCTGCAAACCGCGTTGCACGACTTCGGGATAATCTTTCGCCATTTGAATGGCGTCATCATAACCGAGAAAATCCGGCGCATGCAGCATGTAAACGTGCAACGTGTGGCTTTCGATCCATTCCCCGCAATAGATCAGCCGGCGCAACGCGCGCAACTGTCCTTCGACTTTTGCGCCAAAGGCATCTTCCATCGCATGTACGGCGCTCATTTGGTACGCGATCGGACAAATGCCGCAAATGCGCGCCGTGATGTCCGGCGCTTCACTGAAATCGCGGCCGCGCAAGAACGCTTCGAAGAAACGCGGCGGTTCGAAAATTTTCAATTTCGCTTCAGTGACCGCGTTCTCTTTGATCTTGACGTACAACGCGCCTTCGCCTTCGACCCGGGCGAGGTAATCCACTTTGATAGTTTTGGTTTTCATGGTTTCGTGCCTCGCTCACAAACGCGTTTCGTGCGCTTCACTTTCCTTACGGAACGCCTCGGCGTAGGCATTGAATCCGCGAAAGGCGCGCACCAGATTATCTCCCGAAACGCCCAAACGGCTCCACCATTCGCTCAAGGAGGCGGTGTTGGGCGTTTCCTTCGGCCCGAAGCAGCCGTAGCAGCCGCGATCATAGGCCGGGCAAATCGCGCCGCAGCCGGCATGCGTCACCGGGCCGAGGCACGGGGTGCCGTGCGCGACCATCACGCAAGTCGTGCCGCGCAGCTTGCACTCCTGGCACACACTGTGTTGCGGCGTGTTCGGCTTGCGGCCGTGCAAAAAGGCGCTGATCACTTCCACCAATTGCATTTTGTTGATCGGGCAGCCGCGCAGCTCGAAATCAACGAAGACATGATCCGCAATCGGCGTGGATTTATTCAAGGTTGAAATGTAAGCCGGTGTAGCATAAACGATGGAGATGAATTCCTTCACCTCTTTGAAATTGCGCAATGCTTGAATGCCGCCGGCGGTGGCGCACGCGCCGATCGTCACCAAGAATTTCGAAACCCGGCGCACTTGATGAATGCGCTCGGCGTCGTGCGGCGTCGTGATCGAGCCTTCCACCAGCGAAAGATCATAGGGGCCTTTCACAAATGCGCGCGTCGCTTCGGGAAAGTTGGCAATCTCCACGGCGCCGGCCACGGCCAACAACTCGTCTTCACAATCCAACAAACTCAATTGACAGCCGTCACAGGAGGCGAATTTCCACACCGCGACTTTGGGTTTGCCGTTTTTTGTTGAAGCAGATCTTGTCCGCGTTTTTCGGCTGAGGTTTTTTGTTTTACGTTGCATAGTTCAAATTTCCCGCTTGGCCAGCAGTTCCCGGAGTTGATCGTAGCGGAACACAGGCCCATCTTTGCAAATAAACGTGTGTCCAAACTGGCAATGTCCGCACAATCCAATGGCGCATTTCATGTTGCGCTCCATGGAAAGAAAAATATTATCCGCGCGGATGCCGCGTTTTTGCAGCTCAAGCACGGTAAAGCGCATCATAATCTCCGGGCCGCATACCATGGCAACGGTATTGGCGGGATCGAAGGGCGCTTTGGGAACAAGGGTGGTGACGACGCCGACATTGCCGCGCCACGCGCCCGCAGCACGATCGACGGTGACATAAACATCGAGATCGAGGCGCGCACGCCAGTTCTCCAGTTCACGCCGGTATAAAATATCTTCCGGACTGCGGGTGCCGTAGAGCAAAACCACTTTGCCGTATTTTTCACGCTGCCGGAGCACGGTATACAACGCCGGCCGCAAGGGCGCCAGCCCAATGCCGCCCGCCACGATCACAACATCATTGCCCAGGGCTTCTTGCACCGGCCAGTGCGTGCCAAACGGGCCGCGCACGCCCAGGACGCTGCCGCGTTTCAATTTGCGCATGGCTTTGGTCACAGTGCCGACGGCGCGTGTGGTATGAACCAGCTTTTCCGGCTTGCCGGGATCTCCGCAGATCGAGATGGGCACTTCACCGACGCCAAAAACGTAGAGCATGTTGAATTGGCCGGCGGCAAAAGCAAACTCATCGGCGCCGTTTGCCGGGCTGAGTTCGAGTGTAAACGTGTCATACGTATTCTGCTGCACACGCTGCACACGAAACGATGCCGGTAACATGGGATCAGGTGTCATAATGATGCCGCATGCAAATTATTCTGAACTGCTTCACCCCCGGCTTGGCGGCCGCCAGCGTCTAGTCAGTTGTTGCAAGACTTTGTTGCCGCTCTCCAGTGGCCAGGGATAGAATGCTTTGATCTAAACAAGTGATCGGCCACAAAAACAATTCCGTCATCGCGATGACTGCGAATGATTCGCGCCGTAAATATCCAGCAACTGCAAACGTGTGGCTTCCAACCGTTGCTCGATAATGTGCGAGAATCGTTTCAACAACTCATATCCCAGATGATGATCTTCCTCGCATTTGGTGCGCAGGCATTTGGCGTCAAGCGCGATGGCCCGCGTCAGCTCCACCGCACGCGCATCGAAATGCCACTGGTAAGGCGGAATGAGCCAGGACCAGCCCAGCACTTCGCCGTCGCCAATCGTTTGAATGGTAATGGGGCCGCGCTCAGCCGCAAAAATATCCACCGCGACTTTGCCATGCCGGATGATGTAAAACGTGTTGGCTTCTTCGTCTTCATGAAACAAAAATTGTCCGGCTTCAAAGCGCACGTTGGAAGCGCAGCCAACGATAAGCTGAATGTAGTGAGGCGCGAGCCCCTTCACGAACGGATGTTCGGCTAAAATCGGTTCGAGTGTTTCCATCTGGTTTCTCCTTGGCAAACGCTTTGTAACGAAAAATCTACTGAACCCGCCCTGTCGCTTTTAGGGTAAGCGCCGCGCCCGGCTTATTGAGTGCGCCGCGCGCGGTTGATTTTAAAACGGCTTATTGTTCCGCACAAACCGTTTTATTTCTTTCCAGCATGATTTGCTCAAATCGTGAGTGCAAGCGTCGCATCTCATCTCGGTTTACCGGCTTTGTTGGGCGATTCATTTTCTCGCATGGCTTGCACTTCTTCGGTGAGATCGATTCCCACCGGGCACCAGGTGATGCAGCGGCCGCACCCGACGCAACCGGAGACGCCGAATTGATCAATCCAGGAGGCGAGCTTGTGGGTCAGCCATTGGCGATAGCGCGCTTTGACCGAAGGGCGCACACTGCCGCCGTGAATGTAGGAAAAATCCATAGTGAAACAGGAATCCCACTTGCGCCAGCGTTCCGCATGCTCACCAGTCAAGTCCGTCACATCCTCAACCGTGGTGCAAAAACAGGTTGGGCAAACCATCGTGCAGTTGGCGCAGCTCAAGCAGCGTCCGGCCACTTCTTCCCAGCGCGGATTGTCGGTATTGCGGTACAGCAATTCTTTAATGCCCTCCGTATTCAACTTGGGCTTCATTTGCTGCGCGGCGCGCGCGACAACTTCATTGATCTTCGCGAGATCTTCTGCGCTCGCCTCTTGATGCGGAATTTCCTGAACGATCCCGGCGCCGCGCTCCGAACCGGTTTCGACGATGAAGTAATGCCGTTCGCCTTCCACCACTTCGGTGAGCGCGAGATCGAAGCCGCCCGTTGCTCGCGGCCCGGTGTTCATCGACGTACAAAAACAATTTCCACCCGCCTGCCCGCAATTGACCGCGATGATGAAAATCTTTTCGCGGCGCGTGCGATAGGCCGGATCAACATAACTGCCGCCCATAAAGATTTTGTCTTGAATCGTGAGCGCGTGCAACTCGCAGGCGCGCACGCCGAGAAAGGCGCGCGGCGGAACCTCGTCCGATTCCGGCGCAATGTTGAAGCCCTCGCTGGTGCGCTGTGCCCGCCAGAGCCGCAACGTGGGCGGGTGCAGGAATCGTTTCCACGAGTGCGGGCCGACGACGTAACCAAACAACGCTTTATCCGCGCGTTTCTGCAAGCGGTAAGCGCCTTTCTTCTGCTCATCCGTTACACCCTGCGGCAAATCCCGGCTCGAGCGCAACGAATCGTACACAATCGCGCCGTCGCGCACGCGTGGCCCGATGATTTCTTGAAAGCCGCGGCGCTGCAGAGCCTCGAACAGAGCATCCAGGGCGTTTCGTTCAATGATTTTCATAACACCTTCAGCGAGGATTTACTTCGTCTTCAAATAGCCGCTTTTGGAGAATCGCTTCGGGTCGCGTAAAAAAGCGGTTCTGCAATCCGGGCACTCAAAATAAAAAGTCTTATCCCCGTGTTGCGCCCACAAATTGGTTTTCCGCGCAACTGTCGTACTCAACGGCGCGCCGCACACCGGACAAATGTCATCCAGATTTTTGAGATTCACCGGGGTGTTGGCCTTGCCGTGCAGCGAAGCAATATACTGGGTCACGGCGCTGATCTCTTGCGGCGTCAAGGGGATCGGCGGCATCAGGGTGGAATCTTCCAGGGTCTGCAAATGTTTCTTTACATAAAGCGTATCCATTGCCAGCATCAATGCGGAAAGCTCGCCGCCCTGGAACTCTTCTCCGCCATGCGCAATGCTATGACATGAGCCGCAATCTTCTCTAAGAAAAATTTGTTCGCCCAGGGCGACTTGTTCCGCCAGATAGCCCGGTGAGGGCAGATGATCGTCTCCGGATTTGCAGCCGGCGCCGAGCCACAGCATTAGCGCCGAACTCGACACGATTACAACTTTTAAAAATCGCATATCTGTCTCCTTTCTCTGAAGAGGTGAATGAAGGTCATTCGATCAGAGATTTGCCAAACGCCTTCACGGTAAACACCGGGCAAGGCGCTCGCCGAACGACCTTTTCCGCCACGCTGCCGAGCAAGAGATGTTTAAATCCGGTTAACCCGTGTGTTGCAATAACGATATAATCCATGTTATGTTTTTCCGCAAAATGAACGATGTCATGCGCGGGATAGCCTTCCAGAATATGCAACGTGGAGGCGACATTGGGGCCGGCCGTTTCCGCCAAAAGCTGCTGCAGCGCGGTCTCGGTGCGCGCTTTGATGTCGGCCACGGAGTCGAAGCCGGTGACATTCAAGCCGACATAGAACGGCGGCACGGCATTGGTTTCGATCACGTGCAGCAAGTGCATATGCGCGCCATACGCGGAGGCAAACTGCTTGGCATAAATGAGCGCATCGCGGGAATGCTCGGAAAAATCGATTGGCACCAAAATCGATTTGATCGCTTCCACCGCCACAGGCTCCTTACGCTCGCGGATGGTGAGTACCGGGCAGGGCGCCAGCCGCACCACTTCTTCGGTAACGCTGCCCAAAAAAAGATGCTTCAAGCCGCGGCGGCCGTGCGTGCCCATGACGATCAAATCAATGCTGTGATCATCGGCATACTCCAAAATCGTCGGGGCGATGGAGATGCCCTGCAATTGCGCTTGTGAGATGCGCAAATCGGAAACCTCGCGCGCGCTCAGCGCCGCGTTCATGCGCGCGGAAGCCATGTCGTTCAGCCGCGTTTGCACGGCTTCCATATCCGGAAACTGGTGCGAAGGATTGTTGGCGTCGTATTCCAGCGGCACCATCACGTGCAGAATATGCAGATCGGCACGATACTGCCGCGCCAAATACAACGCGTGATTGAGCGCCTGATCGGCGCAGCGCGAGAAGTCCGTGGGGAATAAAATTCTTTTTATGGCTAACATCTCTTGTCTCCTTATGTTGGCATTCAACTCTTGCTGGGAATATTTCATCGCGCGCCGCGCTGACGCAAAAATCGTCTGGCGCTTGACGGGTTTGCAAAGATAGTCAAACGCGCCGGCGGCCATGGCCAGTTCGTAACTGGCGGCGTCGCTGTTCACGGTGACAACGATCACTTTTGACTGTGGGCTTTTTCGCTTAATTTCACGCAGGCAATCGAGGCCGGATTTCCCGGGCAATCTCCAATCCAAAATGATCAGGTCATACGCATTCTTGCCGAGCAGCGCGCCGGCTTGATTGCCCGTGGAAGCCGCATTCACCTGAAACCCGGCTTTTTCAAAAATTTTGGTTAACGAGCGCCGAAATTCGCGATCATCGTCCACGATCAAAATGCGCTGCTCATTGATGACGGACACGCCGTGACCTCCTGAACTGGTTCCTTCCATAACGATTTCAAAAAGCATACCCTTAATCTTCCCAAAACAAAAAAGCCGTTTGTGCATGCACAAACGGCTGTAAAAAAAAGCGATGGAGCAAAGAAAATTTTTATGAAATTTATGCTTTTTGCGCCGCCATTTTCTTAGGGTCGGTAAAACATTCTTGGGGTTTCTTATTTTTGAGAAGGCGAACGCCGCAGGCTTATTGAGCAAAAATCACAAGATTGTGAGCCGGCAACATACGAAAATTCCCCCCCGGCGCTCGGCCCGCTGTGGCTTCACTCCTTGCTCGGAATGCCCAGCTCTGTCATTTTGCGGTAAAGCGTCGACAGGCTCATGCCGAGAATGCCGGCAGCTTTGCTTTTGTCCTGGCCGGCCGTCTGCAAGGCTTTCAAAATGGCGTCGCGTTCGAACTTCCGCACCGAGCCTTTCAAGCCGCCTTCGATTTCCTCCGCAGCAGTCTTGCTCGAGAAAATCGGCGGGACATGCGCAAGCTGCAACACATTGCTGTCGCACATAATCATGGCGCGCTCCACGACATTTTCCAATTCCCGCACATTCCCCTTCCATTCGTGACTTTTGAAGGCGTCCAACACCGCTTCATCCGCGCCATGGATTTGCTTGTTCAACTGCGTGTTATAAATTTTAATGAAATGATCGACCAGCTCAGGAATATCTTCCATGCGTTCGCGCAACGGCGGAATATTGATGCCGACGACGTTGAGGCGATAATATAAATCCTCGCGAAAATGGCCGTGCGACACCTGCTCGACCAGGTCTTTGTTGGTCGCGGCAATGATACGAACGTCAATGATCTCAGGCCGCGTGCTGCCCACCGGCAGGATTTCTTTCTGCTCGATCGCGCGCAAAAGCTTGGCCTGCAAATTCATCGGCACGCTTGAAATTTCGTCGAGGAAAAGCGTGCCGCCGTCCGCTACTTTGAACAGGCCTTGCTTATCCCGCATCGCGCCGGTAAACGCGCCTTTAACGTGCCCGAACAACTCGCTTTCAATCAAATTCTCCGGAATGGCGGCGCTGTTGACCGGAATGAATCTGCTC
>QEVD01000726.1 GCA_003576975.1 Candidatus Zhuqueibacterota bacterium | reverse complement strand
CCAGGCAAATGATATCGGGCTGAACCTGCCAATGCTCGCAGGCGAATAATCTTCCGGTGCGGCCAAAGCCGGTGATCGCTTCATCTGCGATCATCAGCGTGCCGGTTTCATCGCAACGCTGGCGCAGCGCGGGCAGAAATTCCGCAGAGGGAATGCGCACGCCCGCTTCCCCCTGCACCGGCTCGAAAAGCACGGCGGCAGTTTGTTCATCGACCTTCTTTAATGCAGAATGATCATTGAAGGGAAGGAATTCAACGTTTTCCAATAACGGCTCAAACGGCCGGCGATAATAATTGCTGGACATGGCGGACAGCGCGCCATAGGTATCGCCGTGATAACCGCCTGCGAAAGCAATATATTTCTTTCGCCCGGTAAATTTGCGCGCGGTTTTGAGGGCGCCTTCAACCGCTTCCGCGCCGCTATTACAAAAGAAAACCACACCGTCCTCCACCGGCACGAGTTCGGTAAGACGCCGCGCAAACGTAACCTGCGATTCTTGCACGTATTCACCATAAACCATCACATGCAAATGCTTTTGCATTTGCGCTTGAATCGCGGCCAAAACTTTGGGGTGGCCATGGCCGATATTGGCAACGCCGATGCCGGAAATAAAATCAATGTAGCGTTTGCCCTCACGCGTGAACAAATAAATGCCCTGCGCGCGATCAATCTCAAGGCTCAGCGGCTCGGGCGAGGTTTGACAGAGATAGGTTAGAAAATCCGTTAGCATAATCTTTAAGATCATCAAGGGAGACAAGAAACGGAGTGAGTGCGCGAACGCGAGAAAAAAATTCCATTTCGCCGATTCACACCGTCACAGCTTCACGCCATGGATCAACTCAAACCACTGTCTGCTGATTGCCATCCACGCGAACGCGGGCCGCTGCAAGGCGCCCGGCTCGCAAATAATGCGGCCCAATACTTCTTCCTGTTCGTCAAGATCGAGCACCAACTGCGCATGTTCATGATCTTGAATCTCCACTGCCAGCGCCTGAATTTTTGCGGAATAATTTTTTAGTATCAACATAACGTCGTCGAAACTTTTTGCCCAAAACAAACGCACAGCGCGAAACGCGATGCGTTGTTCTAAATCAAATTCCTCCGCAGCGACCACGGTCCAGGAAGTATCCGCGGGCTGAAACAGCGCAATGTTTTCGCCGGCCGCCCGGCGCGCCTGCCATTCCCCGCGCCATTGTTGAATCAGTGCATGTTCTGACGCCGACCAATTTCCAGCCGGCCATTTTGCGCTTTCCTCAGCGAGTATGCCGGCAAAGTGTGTTGCCAATTGTTCAACTTCCTGCCACTGTTCGGCAATCACCATCACCACTTGCGGCGAGAGGCAGCCTTTGCCGTCGAACATGGCGTAATCATAAGCCAGCTTGCGCAGCGCTTGAATCTTGACGGATTTCGCGTGTATGATTGCGGCGCTAAAACGATCACCGAACGGCATCAGCGCGCTACCGGCTTCGGCGCGCAATTGTTGCATGGTGTCGTCATCGCCCAATGCAATCACACGCGGCGACAAGGCCAGCACGGCTGTCGTTGCCGCGTTATTTTCGCGCGGCCAACTTAGCGCCATCAGCCGGGAAGCGACTTCGGCGTCTTGCAGCGCTGAGAAAACTGCCGGCATGAAATCCGGTTCTGCGCTTGCGCTTTTGACGAGTGTTGGAATGCCGAGTAAAGAGAGCTGCACAACCTGCTGCAAGGCCGCGCCAGGAACATTGCCCGAGGCGATGACGAAAGCCAACGAGGGATATGTCATCGCGCCGGGTTCATCGGCCCGGGTTTCACGAATTTCATCCAGCCAATCCTTCATTGCTGCAGTAGTAATGACACGGAAATGATTGGCAATGCTTTCGCGCAACACCGGCAGGCTCATACGGGTATTCGCCCGCAATCGGCGCAACACCTCTTCGGCGCCCGGGAAATTCCAATTTTCCCAAGCGCGCGCCAATGCCTGCCAGGCGCGCACCGCGCGGCGCTGCCATTCGTTGGCGTTATCAGCAAACCCGATAGCGGGCCGGCGAAACGTTTGCAACAGGCTGGTCAACTCTGCTGGCGATATGTGTTTGAGATCGGATGCCGCCGGCACGAAATACGGTTGCTGTGCGAGATCGCCATTCTCAGAATTCATGATTGCAAGGTTATTGGACATTCGTTATGTGAATTAGAAAATCAAAATTGGAATAAAATTCTAACTT
>QEVD01000725.1 GCA_003576975.1 Candidatus Zhuqueibacterota bacterium | reverse complement strand
CCGCAGCCGAGTCATGTTACTTTGAAAATCTTTAATGCGATTGGACAAGAAAAAGCGACGCTCGTCGACGGCCAAGTTGCCGCGGGCTGGCATGCCGTATCCTGGCATGCAGTAGAAGCGCCCAGTGGCGTCTATTTCTGCCGTTTCCAAGCCGGTGAGGTAACGCAAACCATGAAGCTCATTTTATTGCGATAAAACGCCATGCTTTTCACACTAACTCACGCGCAAGCAATTCTCTCGCGCACGCCTGCAACATTAAAAACGCTGTTGCACGACTTACCGGAGCCCTGGCTCAACGGCAACGAAGGCGGCGACACCTGGAGCCCGTTCGATGTCCTCGGCCACTTGATTCATGGTGAAAAAACCGACTGGATACCGCGCGTCAAAATCATACTTGAACACGGCGATAGCCGGCCTTTCGATCCGTTCGATCGTTTTGCCCAATTCGAAGCTAGCAAAGGCAAAACCCTGGCCGAGCTGCTCGAGGCATTTGCATCATTGCGCCAGCAGAATCTGGCGACCCTCGCGCATCTGCAACTCACCGAAGAGCAGCTTGCTCTAACCGGCACACATCCCGCTTTCGGCAAAGTGACATTGGCGCAGCTTTTGGCAACATGGGTGGTACACGATCTCGATCATATTGGCCAGATCGCGCGCGTGCTGGCAAAACAATACACAACCGAAGTAGGGCCGTGGATCGAATACCTGTCAATCTTGCGAGACCGGCGCTAGCTGGGGCACTGTAATCTTTAAAACCATACTCTGCCATCATTGTCATCCAGAAGGGATCCTGTGGAGTATTAAGCACAATACCAAGCACTTCACTATATTCCCAAAGAACAAAAGATGGGGGTTACACAAATCATGGTAACGGTATACCAGTGAGAAGAAACGGGAAAACCACTGCGGACAAAATCCTTTATGCTTCCCACAAACAAATCCGTTGGCCGCCTTCATCGGTTGGGGATATTTTCTGTCGAAACAAAAATGTGCCTATCTCATCAGTGAATATTTCACTATCTAATTCAGAATTTAAACAAGAATCTCGAGTTTCAATATTCACTCGGAGCCTGCCGCTTGTACATTCCCCAACGCTTTCTTGAAGCCGATCAAGAAAAAATTGAACGATTCATTCAACAAAACAGTTTTGCCACGCTCGTCAGCCATGAGGGCGCAGATCTGATCGCCACCCATCTGCCCTTGGAGTTGGAACGCGAGGAGGATGCGGCATATCTGCGGGGCCATCTCGCACGCCCCAACCAGCAATGGCGCACATTTAACCCCAGCCAAAATGTATTAGCGATCTTTACCGGACCGCATGCTTATGTTTCCGCGCGTTGGTATAACCATCTCAATGTGCCGACATGGAATTATATCGCCGTGCATGTGTATGGCAAACCGCGCTTGATCACCGCACACGATGAGCTTTACGCCATGCTGAAACGCCTGGTCGACAAATATGAGGCGGCGGCGCCGGAGTCGCGCTATCGCCTGGAAAACTTGCCTCCGGATTTTGTGAAAAAGGAAATGCGCGGCATCGTTGGGATTGAAATCAAAATCGAGCGTCTCGAAGCCAAAGCCAAGCTCAGCCAAAACCGTAATGCGCAGGATTATGATAATATCATTGCAGAGCTGGAAAAAAGTCCGGGCGAGAATGCCCGTTCCCTCGCGGCGGAGATGCGCGGCAAACGCCAGAAGTTATTCGGAGAGCAG
>QEVD01000109.1 GCA_003576975.1 Candidatus Zhuqueibacterota bacterium | reverse complement strand
AATCGTCACGCATGAATTTTGTTTCCTTTGCTTAAATTTTCAAAACTGTGCGAATATAACAGAAATCGCCTAGAGATGCAAGCAAGCTTTTGCGGCGATACGCGTGATCGTAGGATCAAATTTATAGCCAGGGCATCAGAATTAAATAGCGTTCCCCTATCTCAAACCGCAATTTACAGGAGTAACGCCTTCAAAATGTCAATCAGGCGAATCTGGTGAAGTGCTCGGCAATTTGTCTGCGACTTCACTAGATCCCTGCAGGATGACATACTGAGGATGGATAATTTTTTTGGGGTAACAGTATACCAGATTCAGGCGCGCAGGGTGGGGAAGTTAAGAAAACACGTCCGGTAGCAAAAGTAGGCCGTGGTTCAATGAAGCACACCGCAACTCGAGTAGGGCAGCCATTCCTAGGCAAGGGCGAATTGCAGCGTTACCATCTACTTTGCCACCGGACTTGGAGGGAGGGAAAGTGGTTTTTTAAATAGTTTGTTTGTAGTCGACCCTCAGGGTCGCAATGCAAGGCTGCCCGAGCTTGTCGAAGGCAGCCTGTTTGTTGTCGACCCTTCAGGGTCGCAATGCTCGATAACGACAGGCGCCTGAAGGCGCTACTACAAACGTTACTACAAACTCTTTTCAATTCACGCTTTCGCGAATCAGCGCTACGACTTTGCCTTGAATCGACCAGGCTTGATTCAACGGAATGTTGGCGTAGGCGTTATTTTCCGGTTTCAGGAACATCTCATTGCCGGAGTTGATGAAGCGCTTGACTGTAGCTTCTTCGCCGGTAAGCGCCACCACGATGTCGCCGTTGCGCGCCTGGCTGGTGGAGCGCACGATCACGAGATCGCCTTCGTAAATGCCGGCGTCGATCATACTATCGCCCTGCACGCGCAGCGCAAAATATTCTGAGCCGTCGCTGGTGAGATAATCCGGCACCGGCACATAGCGCTCGACATTCTCCTGCGCCAGAATCGGCAAGCCGGCAGCAATGCGGCCCAACACCGGCACGTTATCCGCGTGCGTTTGATTGGGCAGGCCCATGGGATGCAGCACGGTAATGCTGCGCGCCGCGCCGCCGCCGTGTTTGGCAATGTAGCCTTTTGCCTCCAGCGCGGCGAGATGCTTGAAGATGGCGTTCTTCGAGCGAATGCCCAAACTGTCCGCCAGCTCTTGCATCGTGGGCGGAAAGCCGCGTTTCTTCACGTCACGCGCGATCAGATCGAGAATCTGTTTCTGCTTGTCTGTGAGTTTTTTCATGGCATGCTCCAAAGTTTGGGAATCATCGGCGGCAAGTCAATCCCGTCCGGGCGGGACCGTTGTCAATCCGATCACCGAGACCAAAGCCGCCGACTTCCGCGTTTTAACCACCGCTCCGCAGTTGAGCCATGTTTAACGAGTGGAGCAATAATGATAATATGACTTTATCCACTGGCTCATGCGAGTGCCTTAATGTTCACCGGCATTATAATCATTGGTGAACATAATGTCAAGAGGTTTTTTGAGTTTTTTCAGTTAAAAATAAAAGCCTGACTTTCGCCTAGGCCGCTTTGATGCTCAAAAACCGGTCACGCGAAAGTCAGGCTTTGCCAAATCTCATTTTGCTGATGTACAAACACGGCTTGGCCGCGGCTTATAAATTCGCCAGCGCGCTCACGCCGCGCAGTGACACCAAAAGTTGAACTCGGAATCGTTAGCCATTCGACTTTAGTTTTATGATAATGGTACAATTCTTCTCTGAAGCCAGTCTGCCAAATCTTCTCGCTTTAATTTGCCGCTGGCGAGATCGAGGAAAAGTCCTTCCTGTTCATGAACAGCCGCGTCGATCTCGAATCCATTGAGAACAAGGAATATTTCCATTGCACCGTGTGCGACTCGTTTGTTGCCATCTATAAACGGATGATTCATGCAGAGTGAATATGCCAGCACGCTTGCTTTGTCTATGAGCGTGGGGTATAAGTCTTCCCCTCCAAATGTCATTTCCGGTTGAGCAAGCGCAGATTCGAGGGCCCCAAAATCTCGCACTCCGGAAATGCCTCCAAATTCACCAAGAAGACGCCTGTGCAATTCCAAGATTTGAAAAATGTTGAGAAATTTCATTACGCAAGACGTTTGTATAATTCAGCGTTCTTCTTGAGTACATACTTCATAGCTCCAACAAATTCAGTGTCAATCTGGGCGAGCTTCTCTTGTAGACTGACAAGCAAAAAATCTTCCGGTTTCACGCCAGAATTCTTTGCAGCCGATTTCAATTGAGTCGCCACCTCTGGCGGCAAAACAATAGTCAGTTGTTCCATTGACAATCTCGCAAATAGTGATTGCTTGGGTCAAGCATTTCGATAAGGTAAGAATTTAGAATATGCGTTGCAACTTTTGTCTTCCGCCAGGTGAGGGGCAATACAACAATGTCCCCAAGCGCTTGCGGCGGCGGATGCTCATCAAAGTACCTTTTGATGATGATACGCGAAGTAAAGCCGAACTTTCGCACGAACAGCTCTAATACTTAAAACCATCGTCGCGCGAAAGTTCGACTTTGCCCAAACGCACTTTTGCCGATGTTCACTTTTTTGCGAAACTCTTTCGCTTCTGCATGCACGGTAAACGCGATCAGCGGCAACGCATGAGCTTGCCCCAACGGGGCGTCATGGAGCAACATGAATTCCGCTGCTCCTGGGCTTTATGTAATAGACTCCGCGAGTTCTTCTCCTCTGCAGGATGAACAAATTGCAACAATCAAGTCGTCAATGCAGAGCGAACGGCACGCACGTAATAGCTGTGAATGGCGTAATTGAAATTCACTGTTGGGTAATAGCCAATAACAAAACCGATTCCCCCAAGGGGCGTTAGTGAATTTTTCATAGTCCGAAGTCCAAATCCACGATTGTTTAGAGTCAAAAACGGCTTCTATATTCAGATCACCATTTTTTGATATTGGCTCAACCAAAGACATGGCTTCTTCCAGTGTCGGTAATCGCCAATCGTCATACCCCGCGAATTGAGCTTTATTCAAGTCTCTTAAATACCGCCGTGTTTGATTGAATGGCATGACATTTTCTGAGCCAGACCGCTGCCACATCAAGGCGGTTGTATGGTCATTTATTAGCGTTTCTCGATTCTGTTCAATGACTTCATATTGATGCTGCAAACCCTTACCTAGCCTATTACGCTGTGAATCATAAAAATCCCACTTCTCAATCATAGTCAAAATATCATCATCAGTAAGGGCTCTTTGTTTGAATCGGAGCTTGACACGCTTTATCAATCCCAACGAGTCCATTCCCTTATACAATGATTTAAGCAGACGATTCCAACCATCTTCCCGAAAATAGTCAACCCATTGATGTGGGCTCAGACTCTCGGGAACTTCGCATTCTTCTAATCGAAGAGGAATAATGTAAATATCTTTCTCCAAACGTTCTCGTAACACATCGAGAGCGATACTGATTTCTCGTTGGAGGAATCCTCGCTTATCCTTTGAATTTTTCGATAAGCAGGCAACAAAAAATTCGCACTTGGGAATCGTGTCCTGGATTATGAGTCGCCATCGTTCACCACCGACGAGATCAACTTTGTCCATCCAGGGTTTAAAGCCGCTATTTTGGAGGTTCCGATATAGCTCTTTGACCTGATCTTCATCTTCGCGAGCGTAGCATAGAAAAATTTGCGTAATATGATTCATTCGAAAACTCAATTAAGGAATGCCTCTATTTTCTCACTTTTGACTATTTCCCCTCATCTGCTTCATGCGGAATCTCTCCATCTGCTTACTTTCTTCTGAATATAATATAAGAGCACAAAAAGGACACGAGGAAAATTTCTTCGTGCCCTTCTGAGGATCGATCTACCAAAAAATTTGCCTGCCCCAACGGGGCGTCATGGAGCAACATGAATTCCGCCCCTCAGGGCTTTGTGTGACAGACCCCATTGATTCCCGGGGCGTTGTCCGTGGGCTGCCGCATCGGACCCCGTTGGGGGCCATTTGTCAAACACTGCACGCTGTACGGAATGCTTCACAAGTTCCTTTCTCGATGACAGGTCTTTTCGGGGGCCGAACGAACGCTGAACGCCGGGGCTACCCCTCCCCACATTGTCATGGCTGGGAACTTGTGAAGTACTCGGCGCGGTGCGTGATACTTCACAAACACTGAGCCCTGCCCGGAATGCTTTACAAATTCCTTTCTGGATGACATGTTGAAGCGCAAAGGATGAACTCATCCCTTCCGTTTGGCGGTAAACACGCCATTCGGTTGCAGGAACACCGCTTCGCTCGCGCGTTTTTTGGCGTCGAGCGTGAACCTCAAACTGAAGCCGGTCAGGCCTTTCAGTTTGAATTCCGTGCCTTTGTAAGGCTCAAGTTCATACGTCGGCTGGCCGGGAACTGTGACCGTCAACATGTTTTCGCCCTTAATCGCAACCGCCACGTTTTGCCCGTTGAGATCATACTCGCCCACAAACTGCGCGAGAAATTTTGGATCCGACATCTCCGCGCCCGCTTTGCGCGTGAACACAATCGGCTTCACGTTCAAATCCATCGGCACTTCAAGGCGGTCGATATCGCCCTTGTCGTTCGAATAAAACGTGAACAGGAATTTTTGATCCGGATCGTCTTCTACGACGGCGCGAAACACGTCGTAATGCCAATGCTCCATCGCCATGTTGAAGCTGTTGAAGCGGCTCTTGAGCGCCTTGCCCTCCAATTTCACCGTGACCACGCCATAACCGGGATGCTCGAATTCGCCGGCAAAGTCCGCCAGCGCATGCGAGGGCTTGGTGTTGGGTTTGCGCTCGGCAGCCTCGGCCTCGCTTTTTTGTTTCTCAGCTTCTTTGGCTTTCGCCACTTCGGCTTTTATGCGGGCGTGCCAATCCA
Source organism: Candidatus Zhuqueibacterota bacterium (assembly GCA_003576975.1). Lineage (GTDB taxonomy): Bacteria > Zhuqueibacterota > Zhuqueibacteria > Zhuqueibacterales > Zhuqueibacteraceae > Coneutiohabitans. The sequence goes on along the minus strand of QEVD01000109.1, from coordinate 7,834 downwards.
CCGGCTCGAGCTGCAACAACAAATCCGTGGCGCGCGCCGCGGCAATGTTGGGCATGGGATTGCCGTTGCGATTGGTGAGCACGACGATGCCGAAATTATCCTGCGGCATTAACGACACGAGCGCGGAAAAACCGTCGATGTTGCCGCCGTGCGACACGCGCTTGTGGCCGCGATATTGCGAGATGAACCAGCCCAAACCGTAATTGGTGTGTGAGACTTCAGTGTATTTGATCGGCTCGGAGATCATCATGTAAGGCGTGTGCTGCTGCGTGAGCATGGCTTCGGAAATGATCTGGGGCGCCGGGACTTCGACAGGCTCAGTCCCCGGGGTTTTTCCGTTGTTGAGATTGAGCTTCACCCACTTGACCATGTCCGCGAGATTCGAATTGATCGAGCCGGCCGGGCCGATGGCGTCGATGTTGCGAAACGGAATGAGCTTGATACTCTCTTTTTCTTCGGCGTAGGGCAGGGCGAAATCATCCGCTTTCTGCGATGCGATTACCGAAAAATTGCTCGCGCTCATGCCCAAGGGCGCGAAGATGCGTGTACGCACAAAATCTTCCCACGACATGCCGGAAACTTGTTCGACGAGATAGCCGGCGGTGAGATACATCAAATTTTGATACTGATATGTCGTGCGGAAATCCTTGCTGGGTTCGAGATATTGCAGGCGATCCACCATTTCTTTGCGCGTGAAGGCCGCGCCGTACCACATCAAATCATGGCGCGGCAAGCCCGAACGATGCGTGACGAGATCGCGCGGCGTCATGCGCTCCGAAGCGAAATTGTCATGCAGCTTGAACGTGGGGAGATAATCCCGCACCGGCTTGTCCCAATCTATCTTGCCGTCATCAACCAAAATGCCAAGACTCGCGGCGGTGAATGCTTTGCTGCTCGAGCCAATCGCAAACAGCGTGTTGGGCGTGACCGGCAGCTTGCTTTCGACATTGCGATAGCCGAAGCCTTCGGAGAAAATCACGTCGCCGTCTTTCACGATCGCCATCGCCAAGCCCGGCACGTTCCAGGATTTCATGGTCGAATCGATGAACGCGCGCAGGTGTTGGAAAATAGCTTCGTTTTGCTGCTTTTTCGCTTCGAGTTCCGCGGCGGTATTGCGTTTAAGATTGAACGGAAAGGTCTGCCCGGCCTGGGTAAAATCTCCGGCGATGTTGTTCCCGTCCGCGGCAAGCGCGCCTTTGAACGAAGGATTGCCCGGCACATTGGGCAAATCGAACGAAACAGTTGACTCGGCAAGTTTGATATTCGTGAGCGGCAAATCTTTCGCGCCTTGCAGCGGAATATCGATATCGCCCCGCCAACTGCCGTCCGTATTCTTGTCGAAATCAATGCTGATGTTCAGCGTGGTTCCGGGCAGGTTGATCACGCCTTCCCACTTGCCGTTAAGGTTGAGCCTGTCGAAGTCAGCTTGATCTTGCGCGAACGCCAGCGCCGCAGAGCAACCCAAGATTAACAGCAGGGGCCACAGCAATGCGTGTGATTTGATTTTGGGATTCACATCTTCCTCCTTAGTTTAAATGGATTCATTGAGTTGACTTTTCGAAGATGCCGGTATATATTGCGGCATTGTCATTTTTCAATCACCGCCTGGGCGGTTCTTAAATTATACACGAGCACGATATTTTTATTCTACACAATTATGAAATTCGATCCAAGACTGAAATCCCTGGCACTGGCCCTGCTCGGCGTTGCCTGCATGCTGGCGTATTTTTGGCTGTTCGCCAACTCCCGCATTGCCGGATTTTTGCGGCCCCGCTTTTCTCAAGAGGAAATCATTGCGATTGCTGAACAAGCGTTTCAGCAATCGCCCCTGGCAGGCTTCGACTTGCGGCGCAATGTCGACGTCCGGGTGAACGACAATTTGACGAAGTTTGTACAACGAGCCGCGCTTGCAGACAGCGCCATGGCTTCTTTGTCTTTGGGTTATTGGGAAATCGGCTGGCGCGGCAACATTCCGGCTGAGGACGATCAAAAGCAACGCGCGAACTTTAGAACGCGCTACGATTTCAGCGGCAAACTGGTTGGTGTTGAGTTGGATGATCCGCGCAAGAAAAATACCTCCACCACGAGCCAGGAACAGGCGCTCACGCGCGCCAATATGTTTCTTGCCGAGCTCGCAATTGACACCTCGGCCTTCACGTTGTCCGAGAAAAAAATCGTGGAAAACGACGACGGGCAGCTTCATCAATTTTCATTCACACGGTCGCTGGCTGCTGCAGCAGCGCTGCAAGAGAAAGTTGATGTGCACGTCGCCAGCGATAACGTCACCTACTTTCGCAGCGATATCAAGGTTCAGGAGGGAAAAAAATCGAACACGGCCCAAACCCAGCAGGTCGCAGAGGGCAACGTAACAATCACGATGGAAGACAGCGCGCTCTCCGAGTCGAAAGCGGAAAAAGCCGGAGACATTGTGGTGGCGGTGATGCTCGGCCTGGCATGGACCATCGTCATCGGCTTTGCTGTGGTACTCTTTTTCAAGCGTCTGCGCCATGATGAGCTGGAGTTCAAGCGCGCCTGGTGGTTCGGCGGGTTGGTGATGCTCGCAATCTTTACGCTGATTGCCGTGGAAAATTGGTCGACAGATTGGCTGGGCGTATTTCTCGGCGGCGGCTTCGGTGGTTTGTTTTCCGGTTTGGGCGTGGTAATCACCTATGCGGTGGGCGACAGCGTTGCCCGCGAGGCCTGGCCGGAAAAACTCGCCACCACGGATTTGTTCTTTACCGGGCATTTGCGCGTCCGCGAAATCGGCGAGGCCATCTTGCACGCGTTTTTCATTGCGGGCGTGACTGCGCTGGCTCTCGGCTTGGTGGTGATGCTCGCCAACGCCCTGCGCCTCGACTTTCTGCGCTTCGACGATAATCGCCTGTGGTTTCTGGGCGAGCCGATCAACATCATCACGATGCTGGGCAAAAACGTGACGACCGCCACCTACAGCGCGACGCTGATATTGCTGTTTTGGGCGGCTTATCTCAAATCGCGCCTCAAGAAAAACGCGCTTGCCTTCGTGCTGCTCATTCTGGCGATCAATTTCACGAGCTTTTATCTGGATAATTTCGGGCCGATGTATGTGAGTGTTTTCCTCATGCTGCCTGCCGCAGCGCTGTGGGCCTATTTTACTCACAAACATGATTTCTTGACGATTTGGCTCGCGCTACTCTTGTTCAGTTTTTTGTTGGATCTTGGCTTGGCCGGCATCTCGCCGGAGGGCTGGGGCGGCACGATAAACGCAACCGCGCTGGTCTCGGCGCTGGCGTTTTTAGGCGCGGGTGTGTTGCTGGTGTTTCAGCCCAAATCCGCGCGCGAGTTTGGCGGCTACGTGCCGGCGTATGTCAGCCGCATTGCCGAACGCGAACGCTTCTTGAAAGAATTGGAAATCGCGCGCAATATCCAAATGCGTTTTCTGCCGCACACCGCGCCGAATTTTCCCCACCTCGACATTGCCAGCATCTGCCGCCCGGCCATGGAAGTGGGCGGCGATTATTTTGATTTTGTGCGCGACGGCGAGCAGCGCCTCACGGTCGTGATCGGCGACGTGTCCGGCAAGGGCGTGTCTGCCGCATTTTATATGACGCTGGCAAAGGGCATCATCCGCGCGCTCTCGCGCCTGAAGCTGTCACCCAAGTCGCTCTTGTCGGACATGAACACGGTGTTTTATGAAAACACGCCCAAGGAAGTGTTCATCAGCTTGATTTACGGCTTGTTCGATATGGAGAATAGAACGCTCACGTTCGCGCGCGCCGGGCACAATCCCTTGATCGTGCACAAAAGCGTGGGCGGCGAGGCGCAATTGCTGCATCCGCGCGGCCTGGCGATCGGCATGGAACATGGCAAAGTTTTTTCCGCAACGATCGAAGAGCAGAAGGTTCCGATTCAGGCCGGCGATGTTTTTATTTTTTACACCGACGGCATCTCGGAAGCGATGAACAAAAACGGCGAAGAATTCGGCGAAGAACGCTTGCGCGACGCCATCAGCGGGGTGAGCGGCGTTTCCGCACAAGCAATTTTGGAGGCCATTACGCAGGACGTCATGAATTTCACCGGGGAAGCCAAACAACACGATGATTTCACCATGGTGGTGGTGAGGGTGAGGGAATAAGCAACACTGTTCTTTATCAAAAAGTCCACACTTCCCGCAAGAGCCGCGCGTGTCCGCGCCACTGTGTCCAGCGGCTGCTCCAGGCTTGCGGCGGAGGCAGCAGCTTGCTGAAGGGCAATGCCAGCGTCAACACCAACAGCATGAGCAACTCCGAAACAGCGATAATGATCTTAACCGGCCACACGCCGGCGGCGCCATAGTGCTTGCGGAAATAATGGCACATGCTGCGGTAAAATTCGATAAAATTTTTTGACACGGCCTGTTTTGCGCTTTGACCGCCGATGTGATAGACGCGCGCATACGACAGGGAAAAAATCTTGTAACCTGCCGCCCGCACTGCATGACACAACTCCACGTCTTCAAAATACATGAAGTAACTCTCATCAAAGCCTCCCACCTGCTGAAAAACCTCGCGGCGCAAGGCAAGACATGCGCCAGCTTGCTCCACCTCGCGCACCTCGTCGTGATCCCACCAGGTCATGCAATACCGTCCAAAGCGCCGGCTGCGCGGGAATACGTATGCCAGTCCCGTTTTCTGATAAAACAGGGATTCCACCGTGGGCAATTCCCGTATCGCGCCAACTTGTATTGTGCCGTCCGGATTCAAATGCTGCGGCGTGCAGCCGCCCGCCTCCGGATGAGTATCGAGAAAATTCACAATCGCCGCGGCTAAATCCTCCTCCACCCAGGTATCGGGATTCAGCAGCAGAAAAAACCGCCCGTGCGCGTGTTGCGCGGCCAAATTGTTCGCGCGGCCAAAGCCGAGATTATGCGCCGAACGGATGAGATTGACGGCCGGAAAATGCTGCGCGATGAAGTTCGCGGTGCCGTCGGATGAAGCGTTATCACAAACAATGATTTCAACGCGCGCGCCGCGGGAATTATCCCGGAGAGAGGCCAGGCATTTCTCGATATCCCGCCGCGAGTTATAGGTCACAATGAGGATGCTGAGATCAGGCGCCATACACAATCCAAGTTGAACGTTGAAAAACAAAATACAGAAACACGCCAGCTTTCCCAAGCAGTTTTTCCGCACAGCAATCCTTTCCCCCAATTGCCGTGCAGATCATTTTTCGCCAGCCTGCCGGCAATCCGACAAACTACTTGCTTCTCGGCAGTTGCGCCGCTATATTGCGCGTGCTTGCTTCTTCCCCAAACATGAGTTTGACTAGGAAAGCCAACGAGCAGCAATGCAGCAATCATCCTCCCACTATCATTTGCAGTTCTCCGACCGCCAGTTTTATATCATCGGCAGGGGTTTACTCGCGATTCTTTTGATCGCCGTCGCGTTGTTGGCAATATTTTTCATGCACACGCTGCTGGCGCCGCTGGTGATCTCGATTTTTCTGGCGTATTTATTGGATCCGCTGGTCACGACACTCGAAACGCGCGGCTTGAATCGCATCTGGGCGATTATTTTGGTTTTTATTGTGTTCACCGCGCTGGCCGCAATAACGTTCCTCTTGTTGCGCGATGAAGTCGCGCATGAAGTGCAAACCATTCTCACCAACGTGGAACTGGAGCGGCCCGAGCTGCTCATCGAACAAATCAAAGAAAAACTCCGGCTCTCATTCCCGGGCGCCACTGAAGCGCGCATTATCGACATGCTGGGCAAAGTCACTTTGCATTTTTTTTACTCGTTCTTCAAACCCGGCGTCGAAGGCGCGGTGGAATTGTTTTCCACGGTGGGCGCGTTGATCATTGTGCCGTTTCTCACCTTTTTCATTCTCAAAGATTCGCGCGCGCTGCAAAAGGCCATCGTGCAACAAATTCCCAACCGCTATTTCGAGATGTCGCTCAGCCTGTTTCACAAGGCGAGCCAGCAGCTCGGCCGCTACATTCGCGGCGTGTTGCTGGATGGCGCGTTGGTCGGAGTGATGGTGATGATCGCGTTGTCATTGCTCGATCTGCGCTACGCCGTTTTCATCGGCATTCTGGCGGGCATGGCGAATCTGATTCCTTATCTCGGCCCGGTCGTTGCCGGCATTCCGGCGATTGCGGTTTCTGTGATCGATCGCGGCAACTTCTCCGGCGTGCCGGCCGTGCTGCTGGCCTTTGTTGTCGTCAAGTTTATCGATGATTTCTTCATTCAACCTTTTGTCGTTTCCAAAAGTGTGTCGCTGCATCCGGTTATCGTGATCATCGCCATTTACGTAGGCGGCAATCTCGGCGGTATTTTGGGAATGATTGTGGCCGTGCCGCTGGTCGCCATCATCAAAGGCAGCCTGGATATTTTGCACTGGAGTTTTACCAAATACTACATCTTTCGCCTGCCGGAGTTTGCGTTTGCAACCTCGGGGAAAGCGGAAAAGGCCGAACAACCAACAACCGCGCGCGACGGCCAACCTCAAACCGCAGCCGCGGCGGCGGGCGAAGCCGTCAAGGCGGCAACTCCAATCACGGTGATCTCAAAATAATTTTTTAATGACGAGCATGCCCAAACTGCGCCTTGCCTTCATTTCAGGTTTATGCCTGCTCAGCGCGTTCACGAATGTCGCGTGTTTGAAGTCGAAGCTGTACCAAGAACCGCCGCAGCCCTCTTCCGCGTCAAAGCCGCAACCGCCTGCGGAACCGGGTGATGCGCCAACGGCAAGCGCGCCGCGCGCCGCGCTCAGCAATTACGTTGTCGATTGCAATCACAAATTGCTCGATCTCACTGAGCCGGTGCGTGAAATTGCCGATTCGCTGGAAGCGCTCAATCTCATGTACAATTCCCGCGAACAGGCCGATTGCTCGGGAATGGTGCACCGCGTGTTGCAAGCGTTGAAAGCGCGCTGTGAATCCGTGGAAACGCCGTCGCTTGCTGCAGCGCGCAGCGCAGAAGGCATCGCGCGCTGGTATGCCGAGCGCCGTGAATTAATCCTGATTCATGATGCGCTGGTGCAATCGGATTTGATCAAGCCCGGCGCGGTTTTATTTTTTGGACAAGAGCAGCGGGTTTATCGCAATCTCACCGCGAAGCAAGCTTTCCAAGCCATTTATCACGTCGGTATTGTCGTCTCGGTCGAACACGATACGGAAGGCCGCGTAGTTTCGTACAAAATGTTTCAAGGCCGCTCGCCCGGCAAACCGACAGCCATTACCAATTATCATTGGCGGCAGCCCTCGCGCCCGACCTTTCCGGCGTTCGGCAATGGTGAGCAGCAATGGATTGCCTTCGCCCGGTTGTGCAGCGCCTCGTCGTATTGAGATTGCGGGCGTGTGCTTTAGCAGTTTATGGCGAACGGAATGATATTAATTTTTTGACTATCGCAATTTCCGCAATCCCCAATCATCAATCCGAAATCAGTAAATCTACCTGAGTCGACTTGCATGAAAAAACTTTCCACTGATGAACAAAAACACAACGCTGCCGCAGCCGCGGTCGCTTTCGTTGAGAATAAAATGATGGTCGGCCTGGGCACGGGCAGCACGGTGGAAATTGCGCTGCGTCTGCTCGGCAAACGCATCAAAACCGGATTACAAATCACCGGCGTGCCCAGCTCGATCGCCACGGCGCGGGCGGCAAAACGTTGTGGCATCCCCTTGGTGCGCGATTGGGGCGAATTCAAGAAACTCGATCTTACCATTGACGGCGCCGATGAAGTCGATCCGGAGCTCAATCTCATCAAAGGCGGCGGTGGCGCGCTCACCCGTGAAAAAATCATTGCGACGCGCAGCGATCGCGTCATTATTATGGTCAATGAAAAGAAGCTCGTTCCCCAGCTTGGAAAATTTCGT
>QEVD01000724.1 GCA_003576975.1 Candidatus Zhuqueibacterota bacterium | reverse complement strand
CGCCGATACGGTTTCAATCCCAACCAGAACAACAAGGCGGCCAGCAACAAGGCAATGGCGCCGACAATGATCAGCGAATAGCGAACGGCATTTTCATCGCCAAAAACAAAATCCGTGGTCAAGGCCACGGCCGTGGGACCAAAGCCCAGGCCGATGAGATTGATCAGGAACAAGTACAGCGCCGAAATCTGCGCGCGCATTTGATTTGGTGTCACCTCCTGAATTGCCGCGGTGGCGGCGCCAAAGGCAAAACTCGCAAAGATATTCACCGGAATCAGCGCCAGCAATGCCGCTTCACCATTCGGCATGAGCGGATAGAGAAGGATCGTGGGCATAAGCGCTAGCGCTGCAATCAAACCCGTGCGCAGCTTGGCATCGGCATAGCCGCGCTTGGCCAGCCAATCCGTGAGGTAACCACCCAGCAAAATGCCAATCGTGCCGAAAACGACAATGATCGGACCGTAAACAATTCCGACTTTTGACGCCTCCCACCCATAAGTACGCGTAAAGAATGGAGGAATCCAGGCGTTCGCAGCATAGTTGTGCAGGGCGAACAACGCAAAGCCGAGATTGTGGCAGAGGAACGTCATTTTGTTTGCGCGAATGTAGGCGAAGACTTCGCGCAGGGGATATTGTGTCTGGCCGGCGTTGGCATCCCGCCCGGACGGGACGCCGCGGCGCGCCGGTTCTCTTACAGTAAACATCAAGGCGGCGATGAGCAAGCCCGGCACGCCAATCACAAAGAAAATTTTCTGCCAGGGAAAGATGGCGCCGATGAACGGCAATTCCAGCATCGTCTGTTGCGAAGTCATTCCCACGACAAGGCCGTTGATGAACATGGCCAAACCAGAGCCGATGAAAATTCCCATGCCGAACACACTCATGGCCATGGCCAGGCGCTGCTTGGGAAAATAATCGGCGATCATCGAATAAGCCGCCGGGAAGAGCGCAGCCTCGCCGACGCCCACGCCCACACGCGCCAGAAAGAGGTGGCCATAGTTTTGGGCAATACCGCTGAGCGCTGTCATCAAGCTCCACAGAGTAATGCCGATGATGATGATTTTCTGCCGGCTGTGGGAATCCGCCAGTCGGCCAATGGGCAAACCGAGCACGGTATAAAACAACGCAAAGCTGAAGCCCATCAGCAAGCTCATCTCCGTGTCGCTGATAATGAAATCACGTTTGATGGGCGCGACTAATAGGCTGAGGATCAGGCGATCGATGTAAGCCGAAATCGCCGCGAGCGTGAGAATTGCGACCACATACCAGGCATAAGTCGGGCGAGGCAGGGGAGGTGAAGGATCGTATTGCGCCATGGGCGAATTGTGACGGCTTCGAGGTGAGTCTTATTGCATTCTCTATCGAACAGTCGCGAAAAAAAAGGTTTGGCGTTATTGTCAAAACGTTGGTACGCGACGGCCCCAATATAATCACGAACTTCACGATTTTAAAAGCTTTTTTACATACGCGGACTATGCCGGGGGCAATTCCTAAAAATTGGTGCAGTAAATATGTCACCCTTCGGGGTTTTATCCTGTTCTTTTTGGCTATCTTTCTATAATCACGTCATTCCTTCGGGATTCTCGGCTCGGAAAATCCCGAAGGGATGTCATGATTATAGTCATTTGGCGTTTTTTCTTCATGAAACCACGAAGTGGTGACATAATTTCGCGGCTCAATGAAAGGGCTATTTTGAAACACCTACTTTTGGGAA